>CALLLI010000055.1 GCA_938082635.1 uncultured Verrucomicrobiales bacterium | reverse complement strand
CACCCGACTGCCACTGAAGGATGGCCGGATCGTGACGGTGCGAAGCCGAGCCTACCAGACGCGGAGCAAAGCCGAGTCTACCAACTCCTGGGGATCGATTGGAAACGTGCCTGCCCAGCAGTGAAGTCAGAACTGAAGGGGGCGACGACTTTGTAGTGCCTTTGCGGAGCGGGCCCTTGTTTTATAGGGCGAGACGCCGGTCATAAGAAACTTGGGCTACCTGCGCGGCAGTATTACTGGGGGTAATCCTGGTAGTGACGAGCGCGGTTCACCAACGATTTCGGTGTTCTGGGATGACGGAGGGGCTGTTGTCTCTGTGGCTTTGGGTGCCGCTCAAGTTTCGGCTTACGTCCTCCTACAACAGTCAGATGATCTGTTAGCATGGGCGGATGCAGAGGTGGCAGAAATGGTTTCTGGGGAGGGAGCGATGCGGCGTTGGCGATTGCCGAGGTCTACTGAGAAGACTCGGTAGTACCGCGCGCAAGTTACTGCTGAGGCGTCTTAGCCTCAGTGGCCGGAGCGTCGGTGTAGAATTTCCAAGTACTGGAGTAGTCCGTGGTCATCTCTTGCCCGTTGAACTTGGCTCGAATCATATCGATGGGAATCGAGTTCTCTTTCAGAATTTTATCGTGAAACTCTTTCTCAGTCATCTTGCGGCTATCGACAAACTCGCGTCGAAGAGCACGGAATTGAAGCCCACCTAACATGTAGGCGGCTTGATAGAGAGGTTCGTAGCCGCCCTGAATAGAGCGTCTGACTTCTGCTGTGGCATTGCGCCGCTCATGACCAACGTTCTCAACAAGGTAGTCGACGCACTCCTCTGCAGTCATTTGTTCGAGATGGAACTTAAGGGAGAAGATGATGCGTGCGCAGCGGTGCGTGCGCCAGAAAAGCATGCCGACGCGGTCTTCTGGACCGTCGTAGAACTTCTTTTCCCAGAGCAGCATTTCCCAGTAAAGGGCCCAGCCTTCTACTAGGAATGGCGTGCGGAAGACTTTGCGATAAGCGCGATGGCGCTCCTGCATGTAGATCTGCAGGTGATGGCCGGGGATGAGTTCATGGTGAACGGTGGCTTTGCAAAAGTGCCTATTGTTCCCGCGCAAGCTCATGAGTTTGTCCTCGTGTTCCATCTCGTTCGTGGGGAATGAAACGCTGATGACTTCCCCGCCGGTGAAGTAGGGGTTCACCTTTTGACGCTCGGCGGTCATCATCTCCATGCGCCAGGTTTCTTTGCAAACGGGCGGGATGGTGACGAGGTCTTGTGTTTCCAAAAAATTCACCGCTTCGTCGGCTAGTTCCTTGATCATGGCCGGTTGCTCGCCAGGTGCCACGTGAAGGGTTTTGACGTGGTTCAGAGCGGCTTTCCAGTCGTCCTCGAAGCCGAGGTCTGTGGCGGCGCGCTTCCATTCTTTGGCGCACCACGCATATTCCTTCTCAGCGATGCCTAAGAGTTCTTCTGGCGAGTAAGCAATGAACTCATTCGATAGAGCATTTGTCAGGGCTTTCGGGCCGATGGGATCACCCACCAGCGTATCTTTATCGCCGCCGATATCTTTTAAGGAGTCTAGGTAGTCATCAAGGGACGTGACGACGGCTTGATAGGGTTTCTTATTCCACCAATCAAACGTCGGGTCGTAGCCATGATAGAATTGGTACCATGCGCCGAGCTCACTCTTTAGTTGATGGACAAAGTTGATCACACGCTGGGCGTGCACGGCTGACGGTTTGTCTCCGTCCGATTGGGTGAGTGGAGCTGCCGTTTTCTCGATCGATGCTAGAAGGTTTGTCAGATTGGCCGCAATGAGAGAGGATTCTTGGGGGGCGGAACTGCGACGTAGCAGGAAGAGCTCAGTCATCTCCTCCGCGAAGCCTAACCAACGCGTGACCATCTTCACCCGACGGCTGCGGTAGTCGACTAACTTAAGCTGATAGTCGAGGTGGTTTCGCATGAGCAGGAAGTCTACCTTCCCGTCCTGATTGAGAGAGTCGAAGTGAATCTCATCTATACTCGCTTGATAGTCTTGATAGAACTGGGTCAGCCGATCTTGGTCGAGTTCGCTGAAGGTAAAGCGATAGTATCGCTGCAGGTTCCCATGGTCTTCCTGATACTCGTGTATGAGCTGGGGGAGCGGGTTTTGCAAAGCGACAGGCGTCGCCGAATCTTCCGCTTGTGTTAAAAGAGCGCACCCGAGGAGCAGAGCTGCCCCAGAGTGGGCCATGGACATCGATAAGCGCATGTATGAAGACTTGAGTTCTTGGAGCGAGATGCAAGCCCATTTCTCGGGCTTGCTATGGAGAATTGCCGATTAGGCGCTGCGGATTGCCTGGATTGCGGCTTTCAGTTGATCCGCTTCCCCGGTGGGCATGCAGAACGTGCCTTTGCGAATGCGCCCCATCAAGCCTGATAGCACTTTGCCGGGGCCGCCTTCGAGGAAATGTGCCTGACCTTGGTCAAGCATGGATTCGATAGATTCCGACCACCGGACGGAGCCTGTCACTTGGGCTTCGAGGGTGCGTTTGATTTCCGTGGCCTCTGTGGCCGGTGCCGCTGTGAGGTTGCTAATGACAGGGAATTTTGGTGTCTCGAAGTTTATCTCGGCAAGCTCAGCGGCGAGTTTCTCTTGGGCGGAAAGCATGAGGGAGGAGTGATAGGCTCCGGCGACCTTGATCTCCTTTGCAATGCGGATCCCTGCCTCCTTCGCACCCGCGATCGCCATGGCGATGGCTTCACGCTTTCCGGACAAGACGATTTGCCCGGGAGAATTTAGGTTGGCGACATCAACGTCAGTGGACGCGGCAAGCGCACGCACCTGCTCTTCGGTGCCTCCTATCATTGCTGCCATGGAGCCGTCCGTTTGTTCGCAAGCTTCTTCCATGAAGCATCCACGTTTCGCTACCAACTGCAAACCATCAACAAAGCCGAAACTTCCGGCGGCAGCATGGGCGGTGAATTCGCCGAGAGAGAGTCCGGCTGCGGCTGTGACATTGAGTTCGTCTCCTAACTGGTCTTTGATCACGGCGAGACACATCATGCCGTGGACGTAGAGTGCTGGTTGGCAGCGACTCGTCCGAGTGAGTTCTGCCTCGGGTCCCTCGCTCATGACCTCGGTCAGAGAGAAATCTAGATGGGCTTCGGCCTCTTCTAGAATGGCTTTTGCCACAGGATAAGCCTCGGCCAGGCTGTGGCCCATGCCGACGGCTTGGGAACCTTGCCCGGCAAAGAGTAGAGTGATTTGGGGAGCGCTCATGCCTTCTTTGGTAGCAACACCGTGGGAGGAAGCAAGGTTGGTTCCGGCCTGTGGTTTTGTAGTTTTAATGTGATTATATTTTTTATTTATGGTAATTGCTATTTTTTCACTCGTTCGAAATGGGGTTTGAGCGATTGGTTACGTTGTTGGCACCAGCTCTCATTCAATGTGCCCCTAATCCGACGATCCCTTATCCATGTTTGCAAATCGATTTGCTGTTTCTCGCCTGCTTCAGGGTGCTCTCTTCTCGACTCTGATCGCGACCGCTTCGGCTCAGAACGTGTCTCCAGTGTTTGGTATTGTGCCGGAAACGATCCTTGCTAAAGAACTCGTGGAAGCTAGCTTTGTGGCGACGGATGCTGATGCCGGGAGCACGCTCACTTTCAGCATCGAGGAGAGCGGTGGCAAACAGTTTCCAACCGGCACTACGTTAACACCAACTTCGGGTGCCGATGAAGTGACGTTCACCTAGCCCCCCTCCGAAGTTGATGGTCCAGCAACGGTCTATTTTGATCTCGTCGTGAAGGACGAGGCAGGTGGCGAAGATCGTAAGGAAGTAAGAATCTTTGTGTTCGAAACGAATCAGCAACCGTCGTTTCAGAACATCGAAGAACAGACAATTGATGAGTTCGAGCTTTTAGAAATTCAGTTGGTCGTTACTGATGCCGACATCCCGGCGAACAGCTTCGCCTTTGGCTTGGCCGATCATCCCGCAGGCGCGACCATCGATGGGGACGGCTTGTTTCAGTGGACTCCGGATGACGGCGATGGTGGTGGTATCTTTATGTTTGATATCATTGTCCAAGAGTAAGGGTCCGAGCGCCCGCCGTATGGATCAGCTTTGAGTCTGAGTGGATTGTTTCAGAGTGAAGCATGTCTCGTAAAAAGTTCACGGAATCAGAAAAGCAGTGGTGGGTCAGCCGATTTCAAACCCACGACACAAGCGCA
>CALLLI010000054.1 GCA_938082635.1 uncultured Verrucomicrobiales bacterium | reverse complement strand
TGAGCGGTCATACGCTGCTCCACAGAGCATCTGGACTTCCTCGGCCATGATGTCGATGAACGTGCTGCGGATGGTGCCACGGATGAAGGCGTCGAATGTCGAGGTAACCTTATCGCTATCATCTTGACCTCGTTGTTGGATAATTTCAGTGTGTTTCATGGATGGTTTCTGGTTTGTATTTTGCCGACTCCGCGTAACTGCGGAGCCAGAAACCATCCAGCCAATTTCTAACAATTCGTGGGGCACTACCGATCGATCCCTTCCATGCCACCTCGACACGACGGAGAAATGCGCCTTTCGATCAAGAAGTTTGGGCTTCGCGAGCCTGAAATGAACGAACAGGGCTAAAAATGCACTGCGAAGGGTTTTCATTCCGCGAATTCTCTCACTATCACCCCGCAGGCATGCCCCGAACCCTTTTCGGCTAAGGTCGAGCTAGCCAGAATAGCCCTGAAAGGCAAGCTTCTCTATGGTAAATACGTTAAACCTAGAGATTTTCAAAAATCGGTCAGATCAGCATTGCTCGCCCAACCAGTGCTCTCCCCTGGTGAAGACCAGGGTACTGCCTTCCGAAAGGCTGGCATCGAACCCATAAGCAGCGGCGGCAAATCCTTTAAGATCCTCTACCCCCTCAATGCGGTTTCGGATGATGAAATCCGCCATCAAACCGCGCGCCAGCTTGGCATAGAAGCTAATGATCTTCAGTTTCCCGTTTTTTGTATCCTTAAAGACAGGCGTGATGACCCGAGCTTTCAGAGCTTCTTTCTTCACGGCTCCATAGTATTCGTTCGAAGCCAAATTGACCAGAATGTCGTCTCCCTGCCGCTTCAGAGCCTTATTCAAGGAGTCCGTCAGCTGCGTTCCCCAGAACTCATAGAGGTTCTTGCCCCGCGTTGTCTTCAGCTTGGTGCCCATTTCCAGGCGGTAGGGCAGCATCTGATCCAAGGGCCGAAGCAGACCGTAGAGTCCGGAAAGGATCCGCAAGTGGTCCTGGGCGAACCGCCAATCCTCTTCCGAGAAGCATTCTAGATCAAATCCCTGGTATACGTCACCCTTGAAAGCAAGCAGCGCCTGCTTGGCGGCTCCCTTAGGGAAAGGCACCGTCCAGGTTTGAAATCGCTCCCTATTGAGGTCAGCAAGTTTCTCGCTGATGCCCATGAGCTTGCCCACGTCCTTAGAGGAGAGCTTACTCAGCCCGCCAATGAGTTCTTCGGAATCCTTAAGAAACTCGCAATTCGTCTTGCGAGAAACCAGTCGCTGGGGGCTGTAATCAAGTGTCTTGGCTGGAGAGAGAATGACCAACATGTCTCGCGAACTTGGAAAGCGTAGGTCACTTTGACAACTGAATTGATGAGGCTATGATGCGCGCCCGACCCTAATCAATCTATCCTAATGTCAGACCAGCCTACCAGCTACGCATTCCAAGCCGAGGTCCAGCAGCTCCTCGATATCGTCATCAATTCGCTCTACACGGACAAAGATATCTTCGTCCGAGAGCTTGTTTCTAATGCCTCGGATGCTCTGGAGAAGATGCGCCGTCTCCAGCTCACTGAGAGGGAAGTCTTCGATGTTGACCTCCCACTAGAGATCAACATCACCACGGATGATACGGCAAATACCTTCACCATCGCTGACTACGGCATCGGCATGACCCGTGATGAGATCATCCAGAACATCGGCACGATCGCTCATTCGGGGTCCAAACAGTTTCTCAAGGCCATGTCGGAGTCGGAGCAGAAGGAGTCCAATCTGATTGGCCAATTCGGCGTCGGTTTCTACAGCGCCTTTATGGTGGCAGATGATGTGAAGGTCTACTCGCATTCCTGGCAGACCGAAGCTGGCGAACACCTCTGCTGGACGAGCGATGGCAAGACCGGCTACGAGATCGAGGAAGTGCCCGGCCAGCGCCGGGGCTGCAAGATCGTCGTCCAACTAAAGAAAGAATTCGAGGAATTCGCCAAGGATTACCGGATCAAGAGCATCCTCGAGACCTACAGCAGCTTCGTCCCCTTCCCCGTGAACTTGAACGGCGAGCGGGTGAACAAGATCGAGGCTCTCTGGCTCAAGAACAAGAGCGAGGTGAGCGAAGAAGATTACACTGAGTTCTACAAGTTCATTGCCCACGCGCACGACGAGCCTGCCTTCCGCATGCACTTCAGCGCGGATGCGCCTCTCTCCATCAATGCCCTCGTCTTCACCCCGAAAGAGAATCCCGAGAAGATGCTCTCTGGCCCAGTCGATCCAGGCGTCTCGCTCTACTGTAAGAAGGTCCTCATTGCCGAGCATCCTAAGGGCATCCTCCCAGAATGGCTGCGATTCCTGAAAGGAGTCATTGATAGTGCCGATCTCCCTCTGAATATTTCCCGTGAGAGCATGCAAGACAGCGCCCTCATTCAGAAGATCAATCGCCTCATCACCAAGCGCTTTCTCAAGTCTCTTGAGGTCGAAGCGAAAACAGACGAAGCCAAGTACGACGAGTTCTACTCCAAGTTCAACCGCTTCATCAAAGAAGGCATTGCGACCGACTTCGAACACCGCGATGCCCTCGCTAAGCTCCTTCGCTTCGAGTCCACCTTCAGCGAGCCTGGCAAATACACCGGACTGCAAGGCTACATTGACCGTGCCAAGGACGATCAGAAGCAGATCTATTACATCATCGGCACGAACAGAGCAGCCATCGAAGCGGGCCCTTACCTCGAAGCCTTCACCGCACGTGGCCTGGAAGTGATCTTCTTCTTCGACGCCATCGATGACTACGTGGTGAATGCACTCGCCAAGTATGAAGAGAAAGACCTCGTCTCTGTGGACCGCGATGACATCAGCCTCGAAGATGCCGCCAAACCAGAAGGCGAAGCCCTCGACAGCGCCGCGAGCACAACGCTCTGCGATTCCATCAAGAATCAGTTAGGAGATCGGGTCAAGGAAGTCCGCATGGGCGAGCGACTCGTCGACAGCCCTGCCATTGCCCTTACCCCTGACGACGGCATGAACGCCCAGGTGCGTCAGATGATGAAGCAAATGAATCAGGACGTCGGCGCCACCAAGGTCATCCTAGAGCTCAATCCACGTCACGATGTGGTCAAGAAACTCGCCGCCGCTTACGCGACCAAGCCTGAACTTGCGGAACTCGTCACTGCGCAGATCTTTGACAACGCCCTCCTCTCTGCGGGCCTTCTCGAAGAGAGCAAGGACATGGTAAAGCGCGTCTACGATATCATCGACAAAGCCTTGTAACTGGTGAGAGCGTAGTTCTCGCTCCGGGAATCAGGCGACAAAGCGCCTACCATCGGCTCGTGCGAAGTCTATTCTGTCTAGGATGAATTTTCGCAATGGCATAGCGATGACGCTATGATGCAGAAATTCAGAAAGCG
>CALLLI010000053.1 GCA_938082635.1 uncultured Verrucomicrobiales bacterium | reverse complement strand
GCGCTCAGTGGGAGCGAGGGCATTGAGGTTAAAGTCTGCGGTGTCCACCACGCCGTCGACGTAGAGGACGCTCTCGGCGCCATTCTGTGTCCAGACGATGTGATGCCAGTCGAGCCCGTCGAGTGGTTCTAGTTCGCCCTTGGTGTGATTAAGAGTCGTGGTGCCCGTGGAGCGAATAAAGAGGTCGATACCGTTGTTGCTGCCATCGTTTGCAGTGCCGATGTTGAAGAGCGGGTTGTTATTGCCAGTAGCTCCTTCAGAGAAGAAACGGCGGTCATTTGTGTCGCCGCCATTCTCATCGAACTGCTCCTGGGCATCGGTCTTGGTCCAGAACGAGATGGTAAGCGTGTCGTATTGATGTGCGGGTAGAGGATCTCCTTCTGCGTGAAGGCGCTCTAGCATTGTCTGCTTTGTGGCGTCAAAGCTGAACGCGTTGCCATTGATGCCTTCGACCACATCGGCGTCCGACAGATTGAGGGCATCCATGTTCATGCCGCTGACGATGTCAGGAGCTTTGCCTCCCTGAATTTCATCCAGTGGCCAATAGGACACGAGGCCATCAGTGAGCGCAGCGCCTGCCTGCGCGGCTAGAAAGAGCGACGCGCAAAGGCACGGCACTCCCCAGTTGTAGAGTGAGGTGTTTTTCATAGAAATGGGGTTTCTAACGGTCCGTTACCGAGTCGACATTTTGGCTTAGCAAAGCAAGCTATTGCTGGTCAACGCAATTTATGACGATGGAATAGAAACGACCATATTGGCGCTACGATCATAGGGGCCTGTTAAGGTTGGTTTCCCTTCGGTTCCTATAACGAATGAATTGCCAATACAACGGTGATCTCGCCATGGGCCTGCCTCTATCGGGCCCACATTGCTACACCCAGCGATCCAAAGGTTGGATTCTCTACACACAGGCGCATAGCTATCTAGCCAAATTTGGCCATAGGGTGTGGCCAACTGATTGAATTCTGGTGCCACGGCCCAGGCGCAAGGTGACAGAATGATCTCGGCTCCCATTTGAGCTAGGGATCTCGAAATGGCTAACTGATCGGCGAAGCCGTCTGCACATATCATGAGCCCGATACGTCCTAGGGGCGTGTTGGCTACTTGGATGCTAGTGCCTGGGGTGTAGCAATCGAGCGCGATATCAAGTTCGTTGATCTTGCGATGCCGGAGAATGATATCGCCTGCGGGATCGATGAGAACGGCACTGTTATAAATGGCACTCGCGTCCTCCTCGATGAGCCCTGTGGTGATATAGAGCTCGAGTTCGGCTGCAAGTCGGCTGAGGTGTCGGCAGGTTATTCCGTCTGGGATCGCTTCTGCAAGCGTGTGGCAGGAGGGATGCGTCCACCCGAGATTCATCGCCTCAGGCAGGAGCACTAAATCAGCGCCTTTGGTTACCAATTCCCGAATCGCTTCTTCAGCTCGGCGGAGATTGGCTTCTTGTGCACCTCCTTCGACGAGAATCTGCGCGAGACCGAGTGTGAAACCCTTCAAGGCGTCGGCGTAAGTTGGAGATAGTCGATGCCCACCATGTAACCGGCCGCAGCTTTCGGATCTTTTCCGAGTATATTGATATGGAGGCGGTGCTTGCCCTCGGTGAGCGAGTGCGTGCCCAACGACAGTTCACCGGTTGTGATGACTTGGGTGTCGAAGAGGTTGACTTCGTCGAGGATGAAATGGGTTTCCTCATCAAGGGCGATCCTCACTTTGGCATAATCGACGGCTTTTGTGAGAGCGGTTGCCAGATGATACTTCCCTGCCTTGGGCGTTTCGAAGCCCAATACTAAGGTGTCCCCGGGACGTGCCCCGGTCCACCATAGCTGGCTATCGCCGGACCATTCACCTGCCTGGAAGCTTGCCATGGATTGAGGTGCCGCGTTGCCAGTCTTTGCCAAGACGGTGAGCGCTTCACCTTCGATAAAGATTTCGCCTTCTTGGGCGAGACGCACCTGCTTGTCACTTTGTAGGTAGGCTATCAAGTCGCGAGCGTCGCCTTCGCTGAGGGCATCGAGGATGCCTTCGGGCATGAGGGAATGTGGCAGGGTTTCTCGTTTGGCGATATCGGCCTTAGCCACGGTCGTTTCTGTGCCCCCTGGCAGAGCAACTGTGAAAGCCGTGGCGCTTTCTTGGCGAATGGTGCCGGAAACCACGCTGTCATCGATTTTCGTGAAGACGATGAGTTGGTAGTCGAGCGGCACCAGCGCATTCGGATCGAGGATGTTCTCTAGCAAATAGCTGAGATCGGTGCGATTAGATCCGGTGATATCGGGTCCGAGGGCGACGCCTTGGCCGAAGAGTTGATGACACGCGTAGCACGTTTGATTGTAGACGCGTCGGCCGTTTCCTAGATTGGCTTTCGCGAGGTTCTCTGTGGTGAGCTTACTGCGCCATTGCTTCATGGCTGTGGTCTTGTCCTCAGAGACTGGTTTGAAGGAGCCCCAGTGTTTCTCCAATGACTTGGCCAACTTCTCGTCCTTGAACTGAAGGATCTGGCGTGCGCCAGTGACGCTTAGATCCCCGCGAGACACCGTGCCTGAGGCGATGGCATGCAGCAGTGATTGGGCCGATACGGCACGGCTTGTCAGGGTGGTAATCGCGTTGGCTTTCTCAGCGAGCGTGAGCTTCGGATAGGCTTGAATGATTACCGAAGCGGAGTCGTCTTGTTGCAGGGGCGACAACGTGGCGATCGCGGGGCCACGGAGAGGAGATTCGGGACCGCTGACAAGGGAATGAAGGATGGGTACCGCTTCGATGTCGCCTGCATCACGTAGCATGGTGAGGGCTGCTAAACGAAGGGCCTCAGGCTGCTGATCGTCAGCCAGGAGTTGCCGAAACTCTGGGAGCAATCGCTTATCGCCAAACTTCCCTGCAAGGGTGAGTAGCGCCGCCTTCACCTCAGGTTTAGGGCTGCCTTTGAGTGACTCGTAGACCTTTGGCCAGGACTCGGGCATGGGCACACTCGCTTCACCTTTTAGCTGAGCGGCCAGCGCCGCGACCACGGCTTCTGCGGTTGCGGCGTCGTTGGCGTGTGCTAGAGCGGATTCGTAGCCGCCCGGAAGCGCAGACACACGACGGATGACGAACTCGCGGAGCTTGGGAATCTTGGTGGCCTTGGCTAAGGCAAAGCCGCGCGCTGGGTTCTGCGCGACGAGGGGTTCGATGCCATACCAAAGGAGCTGTGGAATGACCTGATCGTTGGCATCGGCGCTGTGCATCACGAGCCTTTCAGCAATGGGCCACGCGTCTTCATGTGGCAGTCGCTGGAGGAGGGAGGCGAGGTGACGTCTGACAAAGGGCGAGGTTTCGGAGCGGGCGGTCTCTGTGAGGCTGGCTTTCACATCAGAATCGAGTTTGTCGATCCGTTCACCTAACAAACGGATGGCCCAGGCCCTGACATGTTCGTCTGCTGTCTTGCTTACCAGGAGTTCTTCCAAGAGATCACCCGTGGCCCGCATGCCATGCAAGGTCCAGAGGGCGCGGAGTTGTACGGGCACTTCGGCATGAGTCCTTACGAGCTGGCGCAAGGCGTTGACAGCGGCTGGGGTGGAGGTAGCGCGTTCTTGAAGAATGCGTCGCGACGTCTTGGCGAACCACTCATTCTTGTGTGTTTGGTAGTTGGCGAGTTCGAGATCGGTCGCTTTGGTTAGGTCTACATTGGTCGGCTGGAGTTCGCCGTAGTGGACACGGAAGAGTCGACCGTTCGTGCGGTCCCACTCAAGGTCGCTCTGACGATGGCAGGTCGTATCATCTTGCCAGTCTGTGAAATAGAGAGCGCCATCAGGACCGTAATCCAGATGCGTGCCGATGAACCAGTGATCGTTGGCAAAGAGAAAGTCTGGGCGTCGATTGCCCTCATACCCAGAGCCTTTGCGGGCGACGTGGTCCCAATTGATGCGATGGCCGTGAAGGTTGAACATGAGAAGCGCGTCGCGATAGCGAGCGGGAAAGTTGTCACCTCGATAAATGGTGAGACCGCAATGCGCGTGCCCGCCGCCCATGGCAAAGATATTGTTGGTCATGATGTCGGCACGTGGTGTGTGGCCCCAATGTGCGTGGTCGGCCACATTACCAGAGAAATGCCGGTGTCGAGCGGTGGTGCCTAACAATTCATAAAGATGTTTGCGTGTGTGCTGGCCACCTTGCCGTTCGTAATAGGCTCCTTGGATCATGTGCCATAGATGGGGAATGACACAGGCGCTGATGAATGTCTGGCCATACTCATCGAAATCCAGTCCCCAAGGATTCGAGGTTCCGTTAGAGAAGATCTCAAACGAATGGCGGGTGGGATGGTAGCGCCACACGCCGCAGGTGAGCAGGGGACGGTCCTCCTTTGGCGTGCCAGGTTTCCCCACGTGGGAGTAAGTGAAGACGCCATGGAGCCCGTAGAGCCAGCCATCGGGTCCCCAACTGAAGGAGTTTAGGGTCTCGTGGGTGTCTTCGACGCCCCAGCCGTCTAACAGAATCTCGGGATCGCTGTCTGGGACATCGTCGCCATTTCGATCTGGGATAAAGAGGAAGTGAGGCGCGGCTCCGACCCAGACGCCGCCAAAGCCAACTTCTAATCCGCTGACCAAACTGAGTCCTTCAGCGAACACCTTGTGGGTTTCATAGGTGCCATTGCTATCAGCGTCCTCGAAGATGACGATCCGATCCTTGCCAGCCTCGCCTGCTTTTGCAGGGAAGGGGTAGTCGTGTGCCTCGGCTACCCAGATGCGTCCTCGCGCATCGAAGCAGAAGGTGATCGGTTGTGTGAGTAGAGGTTCGGAAGCCAGGAGGGTTGCTGAAAACCCCTCCGAAAGCGTCATGGCCTCGGCAGCTTTGTTAGGTGGACTTCCTTCAGAATAGGCTTCTTGAGGTTGGATGCCGTCAATGAATGCCTTGAGAGGCTGGGCATCTTTCCAGGCCTCTTTGTCGACTTTCTCGCGCTTTTGAAAATGAATGAACGTACCTTTCTTATTTCCCACCAAGATGTCTAACAAACCGTCGGCGTTGAGATCGATGGTCTTTACTTCGGTGCCGACACCGGAATCACCATCGATCTTGAAGGGCACGAAGTCGACACCACCTTTCCCATCGCGGACCGTTCTGAACCAATACAACACGGCAGGATCCTTTCCGCCGGGGTCCTTCCCGCCGTGTGCCCAGTAGCGTTTGCCTGTGATCAGGTCTTTCACGCCATCGCCGTCGATGTCTGCTAGGGCAATGCCGTGCATTTGACTGAATGCTAGCCCGTAGGTGTTCTCTAGTGGGGCCTGCCCCATGATGAGTCGTTGCGTCAATTTGCCTTCTACATTGTCGTACCAGGCGAGCCCGTAGCCATGCGCGGCTAGGGAAGAGATGATGTCATTGTCCCCATCGCCGTCGAAATCATAGGCGTACATTTGGGCACCGCCCGGAGTCGCTAGAGCGAACCGGTGGCTCTTCCATTCAGGATCATCTGCTAATGATTCGGGTTGCTCCCACCAGCGTTCTTTCTCTAACACATCGAGACGTCCGTCTCCGTTCACATCGCCGACTCCAAGACCGTGGGTAAACTTCCCACCGACGGAATTTGGAGGCGAGAGGGGATGCCATACAAAGGGCGCGGTGGGATTGCTGGGATCTGGCGAAGCGTAACCCAGTCGACCGTTCACTTGGCAGACGATCTCAGGATTGCCATCACCGGTGAGGTCGAGAAAGGTGGGCGATTCATTGTCTGTCTGAGCCATCGCTTCATACACAGGCCAATGACCCTCTTTCCCCTGCGGGTTCTGGTACCAGCGGGAATCGTTTCCGGGGAAGCCTAACACGAGGACGTCCGTCCAACCATCGGCATTGAAATCATGACCGAAACTAAAGAAGTTCTGTGAGTAGCCCTTGGGATCGACAGCTTTGGCCTCATAGATCTCCAGCTTCTGATCGAATGCGGGGCCTAACCAAACGAACGGCCCGGAGACGACGTCCATGTGTCCATCGCGATTGAAGTCCCCATGACCCGCGCCCTCTGCGTAGAAGGTGGCGTCTAGGTGCCGTTTCTCCCAAGTGACGATCTCACGATCCTGAGAGTAGGCAGCGTTCGTGAGGAGTAGGACGGGCAGTATGAGATGTTTCATATATACAGGGAGCAAGACAGAATAAGCATATTAGGGTTTGCCGTTCTATGAAGAAACCTTCCCCACTTTCTTTGAGCATCTGGATTGCTACAAATCTTCTCTGGCTTGGGGGCGTGGTGTTGTTTGTAAAGAAGCCGATCAGCACCTCGAGCGAATCGATCACGGTGGCTTCGGGCGAGCCAAGGACTGTCGGCAGCGTGTTGGGGGTGGATCGAGCTGTTGCCGGTGTCGCTGAAGAGATGGCGACTGCTTCAGAAGTGCGGAGCATAGGCGAGGGATTTCAGTTGGCGCTGAGTCACGATGATCCAGTGGCGAGGATGACAGCCTTTGCGGCGCTTTTGAAGGATCTGAACAAGGACAATGTGGCGGAGGCACTCAAGGCGATCGAGGAATCTTCTAACATGCGCGATGGCGATGAGGCCCTCTTGGTAATTTTCATGCGTTCATGGGGGCGGATCGATCCAGTCGGAGCCATGGACTACGCCTTGGACAATAACGATCAGCGCAAGTTCTACGTTAGCAACAGCGACGACAAGCTCATCCGAGAGTGGGCAACGAGTGATCCAGCAGCGGCCAAGGCTTACTTGGATAAGATTCCGCTAGATCATAAGATGAATCGGCATTCGTTGCATACCAATCTCGTCATGGGCATGGCCGCGAAGGATCTGGATGGTGCCGCTAGTTATGCTGAGGAGAATCAGTTCGGGCGCGAGCGTGGCGATAGCATTGAATTTCTAGCGAAATCGTTCATGAAGCAAAGTGAGGGTGCTTTGCGCGATTGGTTAGATGGAATCGATGCTAAGGGTGAGAACAGACGTCGTGATTACAAGAAATACGCCGTCGTTCAAGCGGCTGAGGAACTTGCTAGGAAGTCGCCTGAGAAAGCTCAGGCGTGGGTCGAAGAATTCCTTGGGGCCGGGTTGGCTGATCGTCGCGCTCTTGAAGTGGCTGCTGAAGGCATGGTCAAACAAGATCCTCAAGGGGCGGTCGACTGGCTCAT
The DNA here is from genome assembly GCA_938082635.1 of uncultured Verrucomicrobiales bacterium. Classification (GTDB taxonomy): domain Bacteria; phylum Verrucomicrobiota; class Verrucomicrobiia; order Verrucomicrobiales; family DEV007; genus JAACDM01. Next base: position 7,665 of record CALLLI010000053.1, on the reverse strand, counting down.
GCGGGTTGCTGAGGGTGGGGATCGATCTTCTGCGCTGGCATCAACGATAGACGAGTGGGCGGAAGATGATCCCAATGCGGCAGGCGAGTGGCTGGGCGCGCAGAACCTAAACAAGGAAATGGATCCTGCGGTGTCTTCCTTCGCGCGCGAGATCGCGCGCGAAGATCCAGAGTCTGCTCTTGCCTGGAGTGGTGTGATTACTGATGAGAAGCGTCGTGCAGAAACGATGGTTCGCGTCGGACGGGATTGGGTTCGCCGCGACAAACAAGCTTTCGGTGACTGGTTAGGCCAGAACGAGGTGCCTGAGGGTGTGGCGAAGTACTTTGATCGTTACTTCAAGAAATAGTAGCGAGCTTTAGAACAAGCCTTCAAGTAGGTCTTTGATACCGCGAACCGTCTTCCACTTTGGCGTTCTCTGGCCGCGTTGATCTCTGATTTCTCGGTTCCAGCGCTGGCTTCCCGAGCGGAACGACAATTCGAATGCCCCACGCTGGCGAGAGCTTCCAGTGAGACCGATAGACGTCACACTATCACCTCGGTATTGAATCGTGGCGTTGCCGGTCACGGGGATGCGATTCTGAAGCCGGCTGAGACTTACTTGGGCCACGCCATCACGCATCGCGGTCCACGTCCCTGCGAACTTGATCGTGTCACGGCCAGTGAAGGTGAGCGAGGCAACACTATCAGCACGCAGCTGCACTTGCGCGCGGTTCAGTTGTGTGTCGGTGGCGCGAGATTGGTAGCGACCGACACCGGCTTCGTTGGCGCTGAGGGAGCCCCGATGATGAGGGGCGTGACCGCCGCGTCCTCCGTGGTCAACGGGTCTACGGTGAACGTCCTCGTCTTCCGCATGACCTGCTGGGTGGTAGGTCAGATTGAATGGGCCGCGTGCCGCGTCCGAATTACCCTGCATCTCGATGCCATGAACCTCGCCGTTCCGATGGATGAGAAGTTTCCCCACTGCATCCGCTGGGCGCTTGTTGAGTTGATCAATTTCAAGCTCCAGGGCATTGGGATCCTGACAGGCAAACCAAGTGCCTTCTAGGGTGTAGGGATACTTGCCCTTGAAGGTGATGAAAGCGTTGCCGTTTTGATAGAGACTGACAGAGCCCTGGCTCAATCGCCAGTTCTTGCCACGGATACGAATGGAACCCGTGCCTCTAATCGTTGCGGCCTTACCCCGATAGCCATTTCTCCGATCAATGTAATCGCGGTCACTTCCCGTGAAACTCACTCGACAGCGGCCACCTAGAGCGGGGGCATCTCCATTGACATCGATGCGGGCAAAGCCTTGCCTACTGAACGTCACGCTGCCTACAAAGTCGATGCGGCTTCTGTTAGGTCCGCACGTAAGGCGAAGATCGATGACATTGGCCGTGCGTCGAGACCAGGCTCCGGCGAACTCATACGCATTCTCTCCGTAGACATAGAGCCGAGCATCGCCGTCACGTTGCAAGAGGATTCGCGCTTGGCTGAGGCGTTTGTTAGATCGTCCGGTGGCCAGCATGCCACGTCCACGTCGGGTATGATCGAGACTGAAGCGTTCGCGAGCGGGGACCGCCGCGGCTCCAGAGGTGAACTTAAGAACGAGTGGTCCATCGAGTGCGCGGGATTCTCCTTTAAGATAGAGCTGGTGAAAGGTGCCATTGCGCAACGTGACGCTGCCCGTCGCTCTGGCGGGAGAGCGATCATACGTTTGGGTGATGGTGAGCAAGGTTTGGTTCGCCTTGCCTCGTCGCCAGGTGCCGGCAAAGCGGTAGTTCTGTTGACCACTCACCCGGATCTCGGCCCGCCCCTCGCGGGTGAGCTTCACGGAGGCGCTGTTGAGTAATTCGTTAGGTCCTCGGAGGGCGAGAGTACCACGGCCTCGTTCTGTTGCTCGAACCTCGTAGGCTGGGACTGGCACGACCTGACGGCGATCATCACGATCGAAAGGCCGAAGATCTCGGTTTCTTAGGAGGCGCTCGAGTGGGTTCTGTGCTGCTGCTGTGGAGACGAGCAGCGCAGTGAGCAGAAGGGGGATTACACGAGTCATTTCGGATCTAACGAGTCATTTCGGATCTAAGCAGCTGGAAAGGGGCGAGGTCAGTCGATTTCTCAAATTTTTGAGCGCGGATCTGGCGTTGCCGCTCGTCTGGACCCGTCCTAGGCTTTGTCGTGGATATGAACGGAATCAAATGGCTAGCAGCGGTCTCCATCTTGGCAGGAGGGCTGCTTTCAACGTCGGCACAAGAGGCGACTCCTGATGACGCCAAGGCTCTCTTGCATAAGCTGACGGGGTTTTACCGATCCCTGGAGGCGGTGAGCGTCAAATCAGAGCTGGTGGTGTCGATGGGCGAGCCAGGGAAAGAGAAAGTAATCCAATCTCTTCAGCAGCGGGTGAGATTGAAGCGCCCAGGACGTTATGCGATCGAGACGACAGGGGTCGGAAATTTCCTCAGCACGCCTTCGGTTTATCTGGATGGCGGCAAGGCGACGGTCCTAGTTGACGAGAAACAGGGCCTTCAAACGGAAGGTGTGACCACGGTGCCCGCGCTCTTTCGCAATCTGGACCTTGGGTACAATGAAGCCGCTTTGGGAAATGTGATTCTCGATCAGAATCTCGCCCTCACTTTTCTAAATAAACTCCTCTTCCCGGAGTTTGGGGAAGGCTGGGAGGAAGACCTGAAAGAAATGAAGCTCGCGGGTGAAGAGAAATTGGGCGAGCAGGATGCGTATCGGCTAGTGCTGTCAACGGAGACTCAGCAGTTTGGCGAATCTGCTAAGATGGATTTGATCATTTGGGTGCAGAAAGGTGATCAGCCGTTTCTTTTAGCGATCGAGCCTGACATGTCGCAGCTCTTTCCGGAGGAGGAAGGGCAGCCCAAGATGAACTTAGCCATGATGAACCGCTGGTCTGAGTGGGACGTTTCTCCGACGTTTCAGGGCGCTGACTTTGCCGTGCCGGAACTTGGGGACGGGATGAAGTTGCATTCCAACGTGGAGGAGATGATGCACGCCCAGACGGCAGAAGCGAACCCATCTCTAACGTTAACCGGAAAACCTGCAGAAGAGTTTGAGTTTCCGTTGATAGGGGGAGGCCAAGCCAAGCTCAGTGATTGGAAAGGCAAGGTGGTGGTGCTAGGATTCTGGGCAGCTATGCTAGGAGACGAGTCTGGATACCTGGGAGTGCTTCAGGAGGTACATCAGAAGCTGAAAGAGCGTGGGGTCCAACTTTTTGCCGTGAATCTGGGGGATACGTCTGAGGTCGCGGAGGCCTACTTGAAGAAGGGGAAGTGGAGTGTTCCTGTGGCGCTCGATTTGCAGCAATCTGCGATGACTAGCTATAAGGTACGGAGCATTCCACAAACGGTCGTCGTCGGGAAGACCGGGGAAGTCATGCAAGTGCACGTCGGCACGGACGAGGCTTTCGAAGAAGAGCTGATTGCCGAAATTACGCGACTCGTAGATGATAAACAAGGTGCGCCCGCTGCACCTAAGTGAAGCGTATCGGGAAGTAGTGAGGATTCGCATTGGCCTCGCTTCGTCAGACTTTTAGAGTATCGTAGGAAAAAGGAATCATGATCAAACGTCCCCACTGGAAACCCACTCTGATCTTGCTCTTCGGCTGCCTCTCGTGGGCTAGCGGGCAGGAGCCGGTCGTGCTCGACGCGCTAGAACCGCAGACGCAGACGAGCGAGCCCCTCGTTCGAGAAGAGGAGGTGGTGCCTTCAGACCCACTTCAGGAGCTCCGAGATCGTGAAGCAAACATTCAGGAAGTCTTCAAACGCGTCTCTCCTAGCGTGGTGGCACTAGGATCTGAGGATCCTAGAAAGCAAGGGTGGGGGAGCGGTGTGATTGTTAGCGAGGATGGCCTTATTCTCACTGCTGGCCATGTGACCGAGGCGACTGGAGATGAAATTCGCGTTTACCTAGCGGACGGCCGCGTGATGGTGGGCGAGCGATTGGGTGCGAATATGAATCGCGATGCCGCGATGGTGCAGCTCGTTTCTGTGGATGAGTCGGAGAAGTTTCCCTATGTCGAGGTTGCTGAAGCGGACACCGCAGAGCTCGGCGACTGGGTCGTGGCCATGGGGCACCCTGGCGGCTATGATCCGACGAGGCCCGCGCCACTTCGAGTGGGGCGCGTGCTGCAGAAGCAAAGTGATAAATTGCTAGTGACGGATTGTACGTTGGCTGGGGGGGATTCCGGCGGTGCGCTCTTCGACTTGCAGGGGCGCTTGATCGGAATCAATTCGTCTATTGCTCAGAGTCTCTCCCACAATATGCATGTCGCCATGGCGGTGTTCCACCGTGGGTGGGATCGGATGAAGGCGGCGGGAGATAATGGGACTTGGGGTGAGTTGAAGAATCTCTTTGATGAACCCCTTCCTGGGTATGAGAGCAAGATTGATAAGAGTGGAAATCGTGCCTTGTTAGGGGCGAGTCTAGACAGACGTTCTCGCAACGGCGTACTCGTGCGGGAAGTGCGGCCTGGCTTTCCTGCTGCGGAAGGTGGCTTGCGTTCGGGTGACGTGATTACAGGATTTGATGGGGAAAGTGTGGACGATTACGTAGAGTTCTTGCCGCTGCTTTCGAAGATGGAACCTGGGGATCAAGTGGAGATCTTGGTGGACAGGCGTGGCCAGGAGGAAACTATCGTTGTGACGATGGGAGATCGTGCGAAACTTTTAAACCAACAGCCTTGATGATTCATAGAATAATACGACGATTGGGGCCAACAATGGTCATCTCATTAGGGGTGACCGCCTCGTTATTCGGGCAGGGGCAATTGATCGACGATGAACGGCCTGGAGATGCTCGTAGTAGCTTTGAGGATAGTATCGGTCGATACTTTGAGTCGATAGACCGGAGGCGACCAAAGACCCGTTATGAGAAGATGCATCGTAGCACGCTCCTTGAGTTCGCTCCATTGGTCGAGGAGTCCCGTCGGAGTACGGTAAAGATTTATAAAGGAGATGAAGTCCGTGTGTTGGGGACGGTCGTTGCTCAAGAAGGTCTCATCATCACGAAAGCGAGTGATATCGAGAACGACCAGGAGTTGGGGGTAGAGCTTCCTAACAAAGAGATCGTGCCCGCCGAATTGATTGAGGTGAATGAAGAGAATGATTTGGCCTTACTCTGGGTACACCAGTTCGATCTCACGCCGATTACGTGGGCTCCTGGAAGTGAACTGCCGATCGGGTCGCTTCTCGCGTCCTCAGGGACAGTTTCATTGCCGCTGACTATTGGTACTGTGAGCTTGGGATTGAGAAATTTACTTGAGAGCAAGAAAGGGTTTTTAGGTGTGCAAATGGAGGCGGCGAAAGATGGTTCCGGCCTCTATGTAGTCGACGTGGTCAAGGGCTCAGGAGCTGAAGGGGCGGGGATGCGGACGGGTGATTTCATCCAGGCGATCGACGGTCAAGCCATGAGGACCACCTACGATTTGATCAATGCAGTTTCCGAAAGCGAGCCGGGTGACGTTGTCATTCTGCAGGTCGTCCGAGAGGAAGAAACGATCATGGTGGAGGTCACTTTGGGAGATAAGGATTCTGGAATGGGATTCCAGATGCCGATGCACGAGCAGCTCGATAAGACGGCAATGATGGGGGGGCGTGTCAGCCGAAAGCGCTCCGGTTATCCTGCTGCGATTCAACACGACATGCTGCTCAAGCCGAATCAGTGCGGTGGACCGTTGGTGAATATTGATGGACATGCTGTGGGAGTGAATATTGCTCGGGCTAGCCGAGTGAAGTCTTACGCTATCCCATCGGAAGTGATTCAGGATTGGTTAGGCGATCCAAAGGAGCTGGCGGTAAAGGTTCTAGAAACGCGTGTGAAGAATGCAGAGTCCGCAAGGCTTACTGCGGAGGAGGCTTTGGAAGAGGCCAAGGCCTTGGAGTTAGACGTGCAAGATGCGTTGGCAGACTTGGAGGCTCAGCGTGCTGCTGCGATACTCGAAGCGGAATCGGCAATAGAGTTGTCGGTCGAACCGGAAGAAGACTCAGCCACTGAGGCTGAGGAAACGCCGCAACAGTAGTTTATTGGCATGGCTATTGGAATCGAGGACTTCTGTGAGGATATCGTGGGCAAGGCCATGCGTGGCACAGGGACCTCGGATACGGATCTAGCCGCCCTAGCAGGAGTCGACATAGAGTCGATTCAGTTGCTGCGTCGAGGCGGAGGCCATGCCGTTACAGTAAGAGCGGTTGCTGCTCCGTTGGGTTTGCATCCTGAGAAATTGGTTGATGTATTCAACCGTGCTTGGCATCCGGAGGAGCGTGCTGTGGACGGTCTCTTCATGGTGAACACGGCGTTCAGTGACATGTTTGTGAATGCCTACCTCATTTGGGATACGGCGTCTCAAGAGGGGGCTCTCTTCGATACAGGTGCCGATGCCAGTGAACTCATTTCGAAAGCGAAGCAAGAGAAGATCACGATTGCTCATGTGTTCCTAACGCATACGCATCTAGATCACATTGCCGATCTAGATCGCGCCAAGGCTGAGTATTCTAACGCCACCGTTCATGTGGGTTCTCGGGAGCTATTCCCTGGCGCTGAACCTGTGGAACATGGGGATGTTTTTGCTATTGGTGCCTTGACGGTGTCTGCGCGCCTCACCTGGGGACATGCCGAAGGAGGCATCACCTATGTCGTCGATGGTCTGGATTCTTTAATCGCTGTGGTTGGAGACGCCATGTTCGCAGGCTCCATGGGAGGCGGGAAGGTTTCTTATGAGGATGCTCTCCGCACCAACCGCGAGGAAATCCTATCGCTGCCAGACGATACGATTCTTTGCCCAGGACATGGACCACTGACGACGGTCGGCGAGGAGAAGGCCCACAATCCGTTCTTCTGATTGTATCGCTTTAATTTTAGCGAATAGGCTTGCGTATTGGACCGTGTGTCCAGGATTGGCTCGTGAAGAGAATTTGGGTTCTTAGCATCGCTTGCTGTGCCATTGGTATGGCCACGGTGTGCGTAATGTTGATGTGTAGCTCGTTGGAAGAGCGGACGGCTCATTCTGCCGAACGTGATCATGTGGCGCAGACCCACTCTGATGTGGGGCAAGACGGAACGTGGATTGGAGAGCCCGAGAATTCACTTTTAGAGTTAACGCGGGTTCGGCGCAGTCCACTCGTTGGTATCGCGGTGCTGGGGAATGACAGTGTCATTCGCTCTCCCTATGATCGTGACAGTGCGCTTATTGAGGTGGCGGGTATAGAGCCGGGCGCGAAAGGGATCGATCTTGCGCTCAGGTTGGGAGCTCCGCCGGTAGCCCGGCGGCTGCGAGTGTTCCAGCATCTTCTGCAACGTCTCCCAATGGAGACCTTCTTCCGACATTACCGAGCGCTTGCTTTGCTTATCGACCAACACTTTCCGGCGCACTCGCGCCCATTGTTCCATGTTCATGTACATTCATCCTTTCTGATGGGTGTACCGGTTTTAGTCCGCTCCTTTCTCCGTACCGGTTTTCACCCGGCGTTTACACCCCGCCACTCTCAATCGGAGCCTACTGAATACCAATATCATCGAGAACTTGATCCTGAACATACGGCGACGAATGAGCCGAGTGCACCGCTGGCGAACGGCAACCAAGGGAGAGAAAGAAACCATGGCAGACCGGTATTTGGCAGCCGGACTGATATACGCGCAAAGCACGTTTCGAAGAATCCACGGCTA
>CALLLI010000052.1 GCA_938082635.1 uncultured Verrucomicrobiales bacterium | reverse complement strand
CCGGAGCCACGGTAAGATCAATTCGGTGAACTACGGCTTCTTTCGGAATGAGCCTAATTACCAAGACGGCGTCTTGTATCTGCTAGAGTACAGCATCGATATGAAGACTTGGATCGAGGTGCATTTGAGCACCAAGGGAGCAGCATTCCAACAAGGATGAGGAAACGCAAACTCGAGATCGTCTCTGGGCAGGTGATCTCGGTCGTGACGATCCTTGATTGAAAGAGGGTGCCAGCTACTTCCAGCACCTCGCTGTGCCACTCCAGGAGTGAGGCCCCGCATTTGGAAATTCCTTGGATTTCCCGAGGAAGTGCCTACGCTTAGGATTTCTTAACAATCTTGAGCTCTTAACCAATTGGCCATCACACACGCACTTTCTCCCATTTTAGGCGATGGATCAGGCTGGGACACGTTGTCCATGGCGACACCTGCGGGTATCGCGATCGTTGGCTGCCTGGCCCTGCTCTCGACTTTTAGCTGGTCGGTCATGTTCTCAAAGCTCTTCCAGCTCCGGAAGATGCGGAAACAAACGGAGCATTTCTTGGTCATGTTCCGCGGCCAACAGAATCCTCTGGAGCTTTTCGAGATGGGAAACCGATTCCCCTTTGCGCCTCAAGCCCACGTTTATCGAATGGCCTGCGCAGAGGTCTCCTATTTCCTCTCTGCGGCGATGACGCGGCAAGATGGGCAAGTGACCGAGTATTCGTTAGAGCCAAAGATCTCCTCTGCACAGATGGAAGCCGTGAATGCTTCGATTGATCGCGCAGTGGGTGAAGCCACGATTCGCATTGAAGACAAGACGACGATCCTCGCCACAGCGGTAAGCGGAGCGCCTTTCATCGGGTTGTTGGGAACCGTCTGGGGGGTGATGGACGTCTTTAGCGGAGTTGCTCGTGATAGCGGGGGCGCGAGTTTACAAACCATTGCGCCCGGCGTTTCTTCTGCCTTGGTCACGACTGTGGTCGGCCTGCTAGTAGCTATTCCTGCCATGTTTGGCTACAACTTCATTGTGAATCGCATCCGCGTGATGACGGTACGGTTGGACAACTTTGCCTCCGAGCTACAGACCGTCCTGACAAAGCGTTTCTTGGCAGAAGCAGCCGTTGCCCCCTCACACAACGCTCCACCAACGGAACGTCCCGCTCCCGCACCGTCTCCACTAACGGAGGACTCCAATTATCAAGTATGAGCCGTTCAAGACGACAGCGGCGGCAGCCCATGAGCACTCTAGCGGAGCTCAATGTGACGCCCTTGCTCGACCTGGCCTTTGTGCTGCTCATCATCTTCATGATCACAGCGCCACTCTTGGCGAGCCGAGTCGATCTGATCATCCCGACTACCCGGGCAAAGCGGGATGCCGTCGCCGCTGAACGCACGGTGATTATTGACATGAATAATCAGGGCGTTCTGGAGATCGAAGGTGACGTGATGACCGAAGACGATTTAAAACGACGCCTCGCTGAAGAGTTGGCCAAGAGCCCAGAATTAGGCGTGCTGATCCGAGCTGACGCCTCTCTGAGCCTTGGACGCGTGATGCCTGTGCTGGACCTTCTGAAAAGCGAGGGCATTGTGGACGTAGGATTCATGGCGCGATCCGATCCTTGATCTGTCCCCGCCTCGCCCCAAGTTCCCATCAGGAATGAAACATCGCGATACCAGTTTCTCGCTTATCTTTGTGGCCGTCATCTTAGCCCATGTTGGCTTCATCGGCTGGCTCGTCTTTGGAAATAATGGCTGCCAGCACGACTTGGCGGCCTCTGAATCCGCAGCGCTGACACCAGAGGACAAGCCACCGATTCAGTTGAACTTATCGCTGTCTGATCGCGTTAAGCCTGAACCCAAGCTCAACGAGACTGTAGCGAAACCACCACCGAGCGCGGCGAATCTCCCCGATGATCCTGAGAGTCGCCTTGTCCTTCCCAAAGCACCGGTGGCCCAAGTGCTGCCACCAGAACCCATCGTCATCGATGACACGGCGGAGAAAGAACGAGAAGCCGCCAAGCAGAAAGCCTTGCTAACAGAACAGCAAAAGCGCGCCGAAGAAGCCGAGGCAAAGCTAGCACTAGTCGAGCTGGCTAATGCGAAACAACAACGCGAGGCCGAGGCAACACGCAAACGCGAGCTCGCCGCCACAAAAGAGAAACGGGACGCTGCCGAAGCACAGCGCCAACGAAAGACAGAGGCCCAGAAGCAAGGCGCGCGTGAGGAGGCTGCCGTGCTTGCTGCAAAGGCAAAGCGAGAGCAGGATCGCCAAGCCGTTCTACTAGCACAGAAACGACAAACTGAAGAAGCTCGCAAACGGAAAGCTCTCGAAGAAGAATTACAAAGAGAAATCACGCGCAAGGACAAGGAAGAACGCCTAGCAGAAACTCAACGCCAAGCGGCAGAAGAAGCCGCGAGGCGGAAGAGACTTGCCGATCAACTTGAGGAAAAGCACAAGGCTGACGAGACAAAGTTCCTAGCAGAACGACTCGAACGCAAGCGATCTGAAGCCCTTAGGATTGAGAAGGCCAAGATCGTTGGTCAGCCTGCGGTGATCAAAGCCAAGCCCATCGGCGAAGCGAACGGCACCGGCCAGGCAGCCATCGCTCCAGCAATCGTCCCTGCCAAACCTAAAGGTGGCGGCGGAGGCGCTCCTGCTCCCGTCAAGGTAGACATGGCGGGCTACGGCGTGAAGGTCGCGAAGAAGATTCGGAAGGGATGGACGGTCCCCAAGGGCATTGCGGTGGATCGACGTCCCGAAGTGTTCTTGCGTATCAACCGCGCCGGCAAGGTGGTCTATTCTCGCCTCAGCCAGAAATCCGGCAACTCCGACTTAGATCGGTCCGCCATCAACGCGGTGCAAATTGGCTCCGAGCTCAGGCCTCTGCCTCCCGGTTACGGAGAGAGTCTCTACGAAGTTAAAGTGAAGTTTGAAATCGACTGAATCCCACCAGCATGATGAACTCAATACCAATAATAGTGCGAACGATACTGACGCCCCTGGCTCTGCTCATGATGCTTTTGGGCACGCAAGCACAGGATGAGATCATCGTTCGAGGCTCGAGTAAATTTGACGTGGCCATCGGAAACTTTGGGGGCCCTTCAGGAGCTGGCGTCGCCCGCACACTGAGCAAGCGCTTGCGAGACTCCGGCTATTTCAATATCAAGGCACCTGGACCAGGACTCTTTGTCGTCACCGGAGGAAGCGATGGACGAAGAGTCGACGGAACCCTCACAGGGCCACAAGGACAGTCCATGTTCCGCAAAGGCTATAAAAATGCCAGCATCGATGTCAACATCGCTCGCCTTGCCGACGACATTACCGAAGCCATCACGGGCGTTCCTGGAATCAATGGCACGAGTCTCGTGTTTGTAGGCCGTGGCGGTGATCGCAAAGAGATCTTTCAATGCCTTGCCGATGGCTCAGGTGTGAAGCAGCTCACCCGCGACCGAGGCATTTGCGTCTCCCCTAGCTTCAGCACTAAAGGTGGCTACGTCGCTTACACGAGCTACGCTAGTGGCTACCCAGACATTTACACCATCCACGTAGACGGCAGCAACCGGCGCCGAATCATCAATACGCCAGGCACCAATGGTGGGGCCGCCATTTCCCCGGACGGCGGTCGTATCGCGTGCACCATGAGCTTCTCCGGAAACAAGGAACTCTACGTCGTCAGTCGAGGTGGCGGGCGTCCACGCGTCCTCACCCGCTCCGCAGCGAGCGAATCCTCACCGACGTGGTCCCCTAACGGATCGGAGATCATCTACAGCTCCGATCAAACTGGTCGCCCTCAGCTCTACCGCGTGGGAGCATCCGGCGGAAGTGCCAAACAACTTTCACTCGGCTACGGCTATTGCACCGAGCCAGCTTGGTCGCCCGACGGCAACCGACTCGCCTTCACCGCCAAAGCAGGTGGCATTGTTATCGCATTACACGATTTCCGCACTGGCAAGACGACACGCTTACGTGCCGGAGAGGACCCTACATGGGCACCCGATTCACGGCACCTCGCCTTTGCATCCAGCGGGTCGCTTTATCGACTGAATGTCGACACCGGCACGGTGCAACGCCTCGCCGTAAATGTGTCTGGTATCAGTGAGCCTTCTTGGGGACGATAAGGTTGATGCCTAGAAGCCTTGTCGTCGCTCTGTTTCTGATTGTCCTCGGTATCGGTGGATACCTCCGTTTCCACGGATTGACCATTCGATGGGACCACTCACAGAGGGACAAGGCCAGCTTGCTCTACCGCCCGTTTCACATGGACGAAGCCGTTCAGGGACGGAAACTCGGCAAGCTGATCGACGATGGCGAGTACCGCTACAATCCCAAGGACCTGCATGGTCCTGGCTTGATCTACAGCACACTCCCGCTGACATGGCTCCGGGGAGAAACCACTGGTGCCAGCCTAACGGATTTCACGTTACGCGCCATTCCCGCTGCTTATGGCGTGGCGCTCCTCTTACTACTCTGGGCTTGGCGCGAGGAACTCGGATCCGTCGCTCTCTTAGGAGGAGCCATCCTCTTCGCCATGAGCCCGATCATGGTCTACTACAGCCGCTACTACATCATGGAGATTCCCATGATCTTCTGGATCACCGTCTCGATGATCTCGGCTTGGCGCTATGTGAAACGTCCCGATTACGGGTGGGCTATCCTCTTCGGAGTGGCTGGTGGGCTCACTCACATGACCAAAGAAACAGGAGCGATCTCATTCTTCACCATGGTCGTGGCTGGTGCCGTGATCCTGTGGAGTCACCGCAGCCACCTCCCGAGTGCGGGCCAGCATTGGAAACACTTGGGAGCTTCTGTTGGCTTGGGCCTCCTAGTTTCGATGATCGGTTTCAGTGTCCTCTTTCGTGAACCAGAAGCAATCTGGGAAAGCGTCCGCACCTACCTCCTCTATTTCGAGCGAGCAGAAGGCAGCGGCCATGAGAAGCCCTGGACCTACTATCTCAAGGTGCTTGCCTGGAATCGACAGCCTGAGGGTGGCCCTTATTGGACCGAATCCCTGACACTCTTCTTTGGAGCCATTGGCCTCGTCGTCGCGTTCACTCCGGCGGTCAAGCGCCTGGGCGACACCGTCTTCTGGCGTTGGATCGCACTCTACACCATCCTTACCACGGCCATCTACTCCGCCATTCCTTACAAGACGCCATGGAGCATGCTTTGCTGGGTGTTCACCCTAATGCTCATGGCTGGCCTCGGGCTCGCTTTCTTGGTTAGTCTTCGGCGCTTCTACCACATCGTGCCCGTGATTGCCTTGCTCACGTTTAGCTGGGGATTGGTCGATTTATCCAAACAAACCAGGAACAGCACGACCACTTTCCGCGCAGACTATCGGAACCCTTTCGTCTACGCCCACACACCTGCGAAGCTTATGGATCTTGTGCGCAATGTCCATGACATGGCAGCAGTGCATCCTCAGGGGAAGGAATTGACTATCGCCTTATGCGATAAAGATGTCGGCTGGCCTCTGCCTTGGTACTTTCGTACGTTTCCTAATCTTGGACTAGCAAGAACCTTACCAAGCGATCCCAACGTTCTGCGCACCCAAGATGTCGTGATCATCTCTCCCGAGTATGATGCCGCCATGATGGAAGCCACGTCCGAGACCCATGCCTATGAGACCATGTATGGGATTCGTGACGATCTCAAAGTCTACAACTACGTGGAGAAAGGACTCTACGAACGTTTCTTAGATTCTAGAGGCTAACAACGATGAGTAAGATCCATCGATTCGATCACCGCGCGATGGCCACGCCGTGGACGATTAGCATTGTCGACGAAGATGCTGAATCTGCTGCATGGGCAGCGGAGCAAGCCATCGCTGTGATTGATCGCGTGGAGGAAGATCTCAGTCGTTTCAAGTCCTCATCCTATGTCAGTCAGCTAGGCCGACTGCAAGCGGAAGGACACTTGCACGTGAGCCGAGAAACCTACGAATGCCTGGAACTGGCCAAGGCGGTCTGGCACGAAACGAATGGAGCCTTTGACATCACGGTAACACGCGATGCCTCATCGTGGGAGAACTGGACTTCCGGCATGGAACAATTTGTGCTATGTGAGAATCAACGGATTCAAGTCGCCGCTTCTGGTTTGGCGCTGGATCTGGGTGGACTAGGCAAAGGTTTCGCCTTGGATGAGATTACCCAGCTCTATCAAGAGCATAATATCACCAGCGCCTTTCTCGATGCAGGTGGGAGTACGTTTCTAGCCATAGGCAACGAAAGCGCAGAAGCAGAAGGCTGGCCCGCGACGATTGGCCCCTACGGGGTGATTGCGCTGAAGGGTCAGGCTCTGAGCGCGTCCGGATTTGAAGTACAGGGTCAACACATTATCGATCCCCGCACAGGACAACCCGTGGAAACGGAGCGCCAGCGTACTTGGGTGCAAACGGAATCCGCCGCCCTTGCAGACGCTTTGTCCACGGCGGCTTTAGTGATGTCTGACGAAGAGATCAAGTGCTTCTGTGAGGCTCATCCCGAGGTCACCGTGATGATGGGCTAGGCTTTATTCCAGATGCAGCGTCAAGATCCGGCGGATCTCATTGATCGCATCAGGATGGCGGTGAGCGCTATGCCGGGAGCCGACGACTTTCTCTGAAGTGGCCCCCTCAAGATGCGAACTCGCATAGCTCACCACGCCATCTGAACTCAACGGCGCATTTCCCAAGCCTCGATCACCGCAAATTGTATGAAACGTAACGCGTTCATCGATCGGCAATTCACTCAAGGTCTTGAGAACAGGATTGTAGTATTGTAAACGCATCACACTATTAGGAGCAAGATCGATCATCGACAACCCGGTATCCGTGATCTCCTGCATGATTCCTGTCAGATTGAGGGTCAGCAAGTCGTTCGGCAACTTGATAAGACGCGAAGTGAGACGACCGATCCAACCATCAGCAATCGTGCTGCCACGGTGCGGCGTCGACACAAAGATAGCGCGTCGGATGTAGCCTTCCGGGTTCATGTAGAGCAGGTCACGGAGCTGATCCTTAGTCGCCTGATCCACACTGAGCTGATTTAGAGGCCGTTTGAAATACTGCTTCATCGAGCCATCATTCGTTCGCCGAATCTGCGCACTAGAAATGAGCCCACCCATGCTGTGGCCAATGAGGACCATCTTATCTAAGACAGGCAAGCTGTCTGCCGGATCATAATGCGTTCGCACTTCTCGGATCGTCCGCCGCAAATCCGCTGCCACATAAATGAAAGGATAGCCAGAAGGATATTGATAGATCCAGAACTGATACCGCTCGCGAACCAAGGGATCAGCAAGAAGACCATTGATTGCCTCATCCCAAGTGGCCCCATTCGACGCCAAACCATGCACAAAGATCACTGGAATGGCATCTTTCCGGAAAGGCTCTGTTAGGGTCAAACGCATGAACCCATTCGAAGCGCCTGGCCGAAACAGACCAAGAAAGGCCCCCTTATTCGGGTCTTGATCTACGAAACGTGCCCAAGAGGCGGAGTAGTCCGTTGCCAAAGGCAGTTCTTTCCCTCCAACCTTTAAACTATCTTCGCGCAACGAATCGTAAAACGTCAGTGTTACCTGACGCCCCTGAAAGCTAAGCACTGCTGAGAGCGGCTGATAGAGGCCACCCAATGGGAAGTAGGGCTGCTTACTCGGATCCTCGGGAGGATTCGTCCCTGCAACGAAGGAAGACCCCACTCCTAACTGATTGACACGCTTACTAAAGCCGTTCACCTGCACCGAGTCTGCAGCCACTAGACTATCAAAGTGAAACGGATCGACTCGATCACCTGACTCCACCGTATTCACGCGCAGGCCATACTTCCCATTAATAGAGGATATTCCGACAACGCTGCGGCGCTCGTTGAGAAGCTCTACCACTCGTGCTACGGCAAACTGATGCGCATGAGCAAAGAAGACGCCACTATGGCTCGTGCGCTCATGAAGCTGGGGAAGGGTGCGTTCTGCTGCGAGTATGTAAAGCCCCAGGGCTTGGTCGGTTTCGCCATCTTCTTGAAGGTGATTCGCCGCGTCTACACACTGCTCCACAAAGGCTTTCTGAGAATCACGATCACGCCCGACGTTTCGTTCGAAATCCGCAAGCGCTTCCAATGGCGCACGTTTCAGATCTCCATGAGATACCCCCGCCTGTTTCATGGCTGCCACCGTGACCTTGGTCAAGCCGTGGTCGCTGAGCGCACTACGTCCCAAATGCTCATAGCCCTCTCCGGTCGCAATCGGCTCAAAACGAACCGAAGAACAGCTCGCGAAGAGCCCCCAAAGCCCTAACAAAGACAGGCATTTGAACATAGAAGCGCTCGAACTAAGACAAAGGTTTCTCACAGACCAACGAATACATTAATGGCATCTTAGGCAACTCCTCAGGAAGGTAAATGCGGCGCCCCTCCTTCTCAATCATTTCAGGAAAAGGCCTCCATCCATTGCAATACGGGTATTCCTGAAGATGGGAGACCCGCAGACCCGTTTGCAGCAAGGCACCAATCACATCACCCAGCCCCCACGAGAACGAGTAAGCTACATGAGGGTTCTCATAGGGCGTCGTCACCGCCTCGGCTCCTTCAGCATTGCCAATGAGCCCATTCCCAGAATCTCCAACATAGTCTCCTACACCATCGATGTCCTCGACCATCGCCCCGCCCATGTAATCAAAGGCTGGCTTCCAATTTCCCTCGTCATCAAAGATAAAAAACAACGGGTGAAACTCAACGAGCACGAAACGTCCACCCGGCTTGAGCAGGCGCTCGACCCCCTGCCCCCATTTCTTAATATCAGAGAGCCAGGGAATGGCACCATAGGAGGAGAAGACCACGTCAGCGGTGGGCAACTCAGGTTGAGCAAACCAGTCAAAGAGATCTGACTGCACGAAGTTCCCCTTAATCCCACTCGCCTCGGCGAGGGCTTCCGCCACAGCAATCGCTTCTTCACTGATGTCGATCCCTAGCACATGCGCCCCACTGTGTTTGGCGATGCTGAGAGAGTCTTGCCCGCAATTGCACTGCAAATGAACAAGGGACTTGCCACTGAGATCACCTAACAAGTCAGACTCTTCAGGGAAGAGCGTCGACCCGCCACCGCGAAGGAACGCGGCTTGATCCCCCTTGTGATCATTGTGCCGCGCCGTGGCATGATTCCAAGAACGACGATTCGCTTCGTGAATTTCCTGTAGCTTGGGCATAACTTGGGGATAGCATTTCCTAGACTTGGGGATAGCATTTCCTAGCATACCTGTCTACCCACACTCGATCTGATGCCTCATCCTATCTTAGCCCAAGGCCTCGCGGCGGACTTGCGAACGAGTTTGCGTCAAGCAGGAATCAACCACACCGCCTTCGCGCAGCCACTCGCCCTTTGCGATCTGCCGACCTGTCGCGCGACCTGCTGCCACGACGGCGTGGTCCTAGATTCAGAAGAAGTCGCGTTGTTAGCCCCCCTGATCGGCCAACTTGCGCCCTACGGTATCGTCGGCACCGCAGCCACCCTCTTTGAACGGCAATCCAACGGCCGCACCCAGACCGCCACCCGCGCATCCATAACCCACGAACGAGCCCTGGATTTCCCGAAACACTTTCCGCAGACGCGTTGCGTGTTCTTAGATGCCGAGCACCGCTGCACCTGGCAGCGGCTGGCGCACGACCGAGGCGAGGCTCCTTGGACCTACAAACCGGTGTCCTGCTGGATGCACCCCATCGCTCTGATCCCAGGCGTGCCTCCTCGCCTGACGGTCGCTGGAAATGCTGCAAACCCGTCAGATTTCGCCTCCCATACCCACTGCGGTCGCCCTTGCCTACAAGGACCTCCCGCCCGGGACACACTTAGCAGCGAGCTGCGCCTCCTGGGCGAGATCGCCGGACGAGACTTCCTCCTAGAATTGGCCCGCGAACGCGGCCAAAGTCCCGTTTGAGACGTTACTATCCCGAACCTAGATTCGTCTTGTCGGGGCTTACCCCTTGGTCTAGGCGTGTCAAAACGACTCTGGTGTCTCTGAAATTCACGAAAACCCTATGAAGCGATTCATCCGCCCTCTTGCTGCTTTCACCCTTCTCACCACGACAGCGTTGATCGCAGACGTGGGAGATGTCCATGGCCCCATCTGTTCGTGGCATCTCGATCCAACCTCGACCATGACGATCCAATGGGTCGAGAAATCGGAAGCTCCCGTGCCTAGCAAACGCTGGTGGAGCGCTAAAGCCGGATTCGGTTACGGCGATAATGACGACGCGACCATCCTCGACATGGAGGGGAAGCACACCCGGCTCTACATTCGCAAAGAGTTTGAGGTAAAGGACCTTCCCACCATCGCCGAAATGGACCCCACTGGAAAGTGGGCTGCGAAGACGAAGATCGGCGACAAAGAATATGAGTTCGAAGCCGAATTCACGTTCAAGGAAGACAAACTCGGCGGCACTATCGCGCAGAAAGGTGGTGATCCGAAAGAAATTAATTCTGGTTATGTTAGCGGAAATAGCGTCCACTTCGTCGCAGAGATTAAAGTGCTAGACGCTCCCCTCACCGTGGATGTCAGTGCCTCCCTGAAAGACAAGAAACTCGAAGGCGAATGGAAAGCCTCTGGCAAAGACGGGAAGGAACTAGCCAAGGATTCTCTCGTGCTGGAGAAGGTCATTTCCGAGGAAGAGAAGAAGGCAGAAGAGGCCAAGAGTGACGAACAGAAGAAGAAAGAAGCCGAGGAGAGGAAGAAGAAAGCGAAGAAGGTTCTCCAAGTAGACAAATTCGTCATGCAACTACGTATCAGGTATGACGATGCCTTCATCGCCTATCTGAACGGCAATGAAGTCTACCGTGTTGGCGTCAAAGAGGGCCGTGGCAAAGAGGCCAAAGAGGTCACTCCACACGATGCGGACAAAGAGGAGGTCTTTGAGATCGATAAGAAATTCAATCGACTACTCAAAGAAGGCAAGAATCTCATCGCCATTGAAGGCCACAACCGCGGCGCCGATAGTTCCGATTTCACACTCGATCCCAAATTCTGGGTCAAGGTCGACAAGAAGGAAAACAAATTTATCGATGCAGACGCTGACTGGGATTTCTTCCTGGGAGATCCCGCAGACAACTGGTCCACGGCTGAGATCAAATCGAAACCCTTGCCTGCCCTCGCCGAGAACGCCCCAGAGCACGTCCTGCACTACGGTGAGCGTGGCCAGACACTCAATCGCAAGGCAACCGCAGAGCGGCTTGCCTTTGCAGACACCTTCAATGTCATTCACCGCGTCGTCCTCAAGGGCCTGCAACCTGACCGTAGGTATGCCTTTGAAATTCACCGTCCAGGCGACTCTCGTCGCCTCAAAAATCGAAAGTACTTCTTCAAGACCGCTCCAGCAACGCGCGGCGAAAGCCTCACCTTCGTTACGGGTGGCGACATGTATCACAAGCGCCCGCTCCTCGATGCCATGAACCGCGAAGCGTCCGATCATGATCCATTGTTCGCCCTGTTAGGCGGTGATCTCGCTTATGCCAACGGCAAAGACGCGAACAAGTGGTACGATTGGTTAGACTCATGGAGTGACTGGTGTGAGACCACAGACGATTATATGATTCCCATGGTCTTAGCCATCGGCAACCATGAGTGCAGCAAGGAGATCAAGGACGTGAAAGCAAAGGAGCGGGACAAGTATAAGCCTGAAGAGAATGCCAAGTTCTTCTACAGCCTATTCCCACTGCCAGAAGGCAAATCGAACTATGCTTTGGACTTCGGGAAATACATGAGCATCATCTGCCTCGACTCCTCCCACACACAAATGCCAGAATCCCAGGTCGAGTGGTTAGACAAAGCGCTGCACGAGCGCCAGAACGTCCCTAACCTGTATGCCTGTTACCACCGGCCCACCTACGGAACTCTGGTCAAAGATGACGATCAGGAAGTGCGCAAACACTTCGTCCCCCTCTTCGATAAGTATGGCGTCGATGTGGCCTTCGAGAACGACCACCATCTTTACAAGCGCACCTTGCCACTCAAAGCAGATGCCATTCACCCAGACGGCACTATCTACATGGGCGATGGCTCATGGGGAGTGGATCTCCGAGACATCCCTTGGGATAAAGTGGCCAAGCTTGACTACCTTGTCATTGCGACCAAACAGAACCATCTGATCCGAGTTCGCCTGTCAGATGGCCAGCAGCGCTACGATGCCTTCAATTCGAAAGGCGAGAAGCTCGACGGCACCGTCCGCTTCACGAAATAGGTCGGACCGCTACGACTGAAGTCTGCAGACTTCTTGTGAATCTGTTTCTGTTCCCCCACGGGTGATTGATCCCGCAGGAAGATACACATTCCCTTCAAACAACACTGGTTGGGAAGCATGCCGACCAGCAGAAAGAGGCGGCATTGAGCGCCACGACCCTCTTACAGGATCGAGCGCGTCCACCTCGCTGTGAGCAAGTTTCTTGGAACCACTCTCTCCTCCAATGAGAAAGTAGTCGTGACCGAATGTCAGACTTTGCCGTGCCTGCCCGTGGCGTCGGCACATCACCTTGTGGTGATGCCAGCGTGATCCACGCGGCTTGCGCGAAGTCGTAGACATCGACCTCCTTGATCACAGCAGCAAAGGTACTGCCATCAGAGCCTGATCGGCGTCCGGCTGCTGCCACCAGCTTTCCTTGGGTCATCGCCACCTAGAAATGATCACGCGCCCTCGGCGCATCTGGTAGCTTTGTCCATGTCCCCGTCTTGGGTTCATACACATCAAACCAATTCACCCAACCAAAGCGGTGGTCATCCTGAATCTCGCAGACTAGGTAAATCTTGCCCTGATGAACGACAGCCCCCAGCAGAACCGCGCCGGCGCTCTTCCGGAATCTCGGCACTCTTCGTCCACTCATCCTTGCTCGGATCGTAGATATAGATATTAGGGATCGGAGTCTCACCCAGATACAGCCCTGTTAGGGCACCGATGACATAGATCTTCTCCTCGAAAGCCACGGCTTGAAAGTGGTGCATTTCAATAGACGGCTTCCTCAAGTCCGACCAAGCTTTCGACTCGGGATCGTAAACTTGAACGGGCTAGATACGCCGCCCTCCAAGAAGGTAGACGCTGTGAACGGCCATCCTAAGGAGCGCTGGGCGCAGCTTTCCCGTGAACTTCCCCCTATTCTGGATCGTTACGCAGCTTTCTTCTTCAGCTCTTCATTCCGTTTGCCGCGAGCCTTCTCTTTGCTAAGCCATACTATGCGGCGGATGTTATACGATAGCAATTTCGTTAGTTTCTCGTGCCGCCCGGCTTCCAGTCCTCGCCGCATCACATCTTCATATCCGTGATTGAACTTCAGCGTGAAGATGCACGACTCGACCGCACTCCGATTGTTTCGTGCTTTGCGTTAAGCGTCGTTTTCGTAAGTTTTTTGGTCAATGGCAAAGCGCCCTTTAGCGCCGGCGAAGCTGAAGACTTCTACTCTGCCTTTGTGCTTTTCCATATATCCCTCTCTCACTTTGCGATTCGTGTAGCCGTCATCAAGGCTGATGTCTTTAGGAATGACGCCCGTGTTCTGCTCGTTGGCTTCGAGAACGTTTGACAGTTGGCCAGAATCAGCGGCATTGCCTCTAGGAAGACACTGTGCCGTGGCCAATCCTTTGCCGCTAAAGGCAAGCTGTGGTTTGTAGCCTGACTCGGTTTCCCATCCGCCTTTCTTAATGATGGCGGTGTCTTCGCCGCTGATTGATATCACTTTCTCACTGGCCGCAGCCATTTGATCGCGAAAGACGCGTTTGCGGCTGTAAGAACTGATTCGCTCGATAGAATCAAGGTCCTTCTGGCTTTGTTCGATCAACTTTGCTACGGCTTGCGCCTTGCTTGGGGGCAACGAGGCTTTAGCCACGGTCTTGCTCGCTGTCGCCAGAATGGGCCCGAAAACTCTTACGAAACCGTCAACGCTTGTGTAGATCTTGGCATAGAGAACCTTGCGCTGAGTCTTCACGTTCTATTACCCTGACATCATGCCTATACACTTGGCTTGGAATTCGATATCTTCCGCAATCTCACGGAAACGGATGGCTAGCACTTGCTTTGCCCAATTAGGAAATCCTAACTTCAAATTTTTCAGGCGATCAAAGAGTCCTGTCATTCGCATTTCCAAAGCGGCTAACAAGTTAGAATCTGTAGGATACTTGCTGTTAGCACTCACCGAAGTGCTGTCGATCACGACTTCTTCGAACGTATCTAACTTCGTCGCTTTTGCATGCCCCAACTGAGACCGCAGAATCAGATGCAAAGTGGATTCTCTAACAGCATTCACATTGTCTGCCACGGTGCTCGCTCCAGGAACCTGGAACTGATGTGTTTCGAAGAAGCGATGCAATGTGATAGATTCTTTGAGAATTATACCAAGCGCCATCATAAATTTCTATTCGTTGAGATCCAGTGGCTGTGACTTTTAGTCACCGAGGAATGCTTGGGTTCGATACTGTGGCGACTAAAAGTCACCACCACCAACCAGTCAACGCGACTACGTTAGTATTGGGCTGGAAATTAGTGACGGCGCTTGGTATAGACGGAACTCAGTGCTCTTTAGGCCACCAATCCAACCACGCAATAACAAGATCACATAAACGATGATGGCAGGCATTCGAGGCCGTCCGCCCTCAAGATCAAGCGGGCAGGTGTCCGGATCCGGCAGATCGGTCATGGCGTCGAAAGTTGGGTTAAGCTGCTCAAAGTAGCGCCGATCAGCCTCACGTATGGCCTTCTTCTTCAGGCCGTGGATATCGAGATCTCGATCAACTTCAGAAACAAGCTCCGGGAATTGATAGGTGATTTCAATGGACTGGTTAACGAAACTGTTGAGTTCTGACGAGAGTTCCGCCTCAAAAAGCAGTTCTTGCCGAGCAGAGTGATCGGATCACTGTTTGTGGTAATGTTCTAAAAGTCAACGGGTTACGCTTACTAAAGACTAACAGAGAGCTATCTAATTCTTCAAAAAAATGAGTTTTCGGCTAAGGTCTAGCTAATGCCTGAGAGAAAACAGCCTTAGCATGGGTAATCGATCGCAGATAGCGCTGGCACCCAGGATGCAGTCTTTCAGAATCCCGACGTCAGCCTGGAATGGACAGAAGATCTGAATGGGTGGCGCGGCAAGACAGGGAAGATTATTGTATCGTTGAGGCCTTCGATCCCTCAGCTTTTCGGTGCTAGAAGCGTCACGTTGTCAGCCTGGATCAGCGCAGACAGCAACCCAAATTACAATAGGATCTTCAGATGGAGTAGAGACGGCCTGAAGTGAAAGAGCTCGGATGGGGCCTATCACGGGCCCATCCCGACCATGGTTCATCGGTTACGGCAACTGCTGCGAAGGCAGCCGCGTCTTTGATGGGAG
The DNA here is from genome assembly GCA_938082635.1 of uncultured Verrucomicrobiales bacterium. Lineage (GTDB taxonomy): Bacteria > Verrucomicrobiota > Verrucomicrobiia > Verrucomicrobiales > DEV007 > JAACDM01. The sequence continues at coordinate 25,491 of CALLLI010000052.1, read as the reverse complement.
GATCGATGATGTTCCCGTCTAGAACTTTGCTCTTAGCAGCACTGGCGTCGCTGATTTGTATCAAGCCGGGATCGCTGGCGTCGGAGCGACTCCACCTGCCGCAGTCAACATCACAGACATCTCACGGCCAGAAGCGGACCATGCCAGTATCACCTGGACCTCACAGCCAGGCCAATTCTTCAGTGTTCTCTCCAGCGCCAATCTCGAGGACGGCCGTTCAAACGGAGGTCCCTGCAGCCACGGAGGGCAGCAACACGGCCGCTACCGTTGCAATCACCGAAGGCACCGCCTTCTACCGCATCGGACGCGCAGCAGCCTACGCCTATATTGACAAAGACTTCGAAGGAGAGGTTCTCGGCTGAACAACCCAGACAAACGGTTCCCCGAGCGCAACAACTTGGGAGTTAGGCGTCCCGACGCTCGTCGGACCGCCCTCTGCCGAAGGTGGTACAAATCTTTATGGCACCCGACCTCGACGCTGCTTACGAGGATTTCACGCTCGGAGATGGGAGCAAAGGCATCACCCTGAGCTCGCCTGTCATTGATCTGGCTACTGACACCTTCGTTACCTTAGAATTTGCTTACTTCTTTCTACTTCGCAGTCACACGCAATCTAAGAAAGCGAGCCCCCTGACCGATAGCTTGAGCGTCACTTACCGTAACTCGCTCTAACATCGCTCCTTCTGAAGCGGCGGATTCTAGTCCACCTACCTCAGACCAGGCTTTGAGGTCTGCAGAAGCTTCGAGGATATAACGCGCATCAGCGCCTGCCCTACGCAGGTAGCTAACGGTCGCAACGTTGGCTGCCCGACCGACTTCCAAATAGACTGAACTTGCCGCCTTTGGATCCGTTCCGAAAGCGTACTCCGCGAAGTTGTTGAACCCGTCAGAATCGGGATCGGCTTCTAGCCCTGAAACCGAAGCGTCCGCCTGCTCAGCTTCGGTGAAGGCAATGGCCAACCAAGCCGTCAAATCTTCGCCAGGCTCGGAAGCTGCGTAAACACCAGGAGTGCCCCCACTAACGGACTGCCAGTTAGTCGACTGATCGGCATACGTGTTCAGCTCAAGACGCTCGATGGAGACTCCGCCATTCACAGCATCAGCAGGCCATGGTGACTGAATATCATAGTCCACTTCCTCTACCGTGTAGAAACGGGTATCGGGATTGCCGCTCTCATCGGACGTAAGAAACGGACGCTGAAGACGAAGCGACTCGCCATCGTTGTCTAACCGACCTGCGAAGGGACCAAAGACACGCACACTGTCCGCCACCCCAAAGGCCGCCCGGAATGCAGTAGGGTCCGAACCCACGACAAGGACGATCTCCCCGGCACCCAGCGTAGTTTCCGCAGGGAAAGCAAAGTCAATGCCAGCCAATCTCCACGTGCCATTGGCTGCAAACAGTGGCACATCCTCAGCACTCACGTTCTGAAGCTCGACGTACTCCCCGGTGCCTGTCACAGGCGCATACATGATCTCCGTAACAACCACCGGTCCAATCGCGGGCCCGGCATTGGCAGCACCTAGGCTTGGCTGTGATTGGATCACATCATGGATTGCCTTATCTGTATTGATAAAGCGTCCCACCGTCGCCCCAACAATCGCATCACCGAAACTGAAACCATCCTGATAGCCCGTGAGTTCACCCGCAGCGGTAGCAGAGAAGACATATGCACTATCACCTGTCGAGCTCAGGCCAAAGGCGTTTCCAAAGAACTCCGCAGGAAGATCTGCGTTGTTCAAAGGATCGTTGTCATTGTCCTGACGTAAGACGATGTAGCCTCCGGCAGGGAGAGTAGTTCCAGCAGGAATCGAGAATTTCTGCGGCTCGTTCGCATCATCGGACAGCCACCAGCCACTGATATCCACCTCACTATCACTGGCGTTGTAGAGTTCAATCGCGTCACTGTCTTCAGTGCCCGAATTGGACAGGATCTCGTTCACAACAATGGCAGGAGGTGTATCGCCAGCTGTTCCTGGAGAACCTCCTCGCGTCGAGGTGTCGACCGTCCATTGGCCGGGATCAGAAAGGTCGGTCCCCGTCTTCGCTGAACTCAGCGCCAGGGAGAAACCATACTGGTCTGGTGTCTCCGGCCATGGAGCCCTGTCATTATAGGCAAACTCATGCAGCAGTGTTTCCCCCTGCTTTAGCGTGAGCTTCTCTCCAGAATTGCTCAACTGCCCTACAAACTCACCCGCGATTGGTGTATCCGCGCCATAGCGAGCGGCAAAGGCCTGATCATCAGAAACAACTACCAGACGCTCACCTGGTGCCAACATTTGCTGGTCAGCTTCCTGGAAGCTGTAGGAGATCCCATCCGTAAACGCCACGTCTTTGAGAGACACAGCCTTGTCACTAACGTTAGCCAACTCGATGAACTCGAAGAGGTCTTCATGGAAGAAACCGAGCGCTTCTTCTGACATCTGTCCATCTCTAGGATGGTACATGATCTCTGAAATGAGAAGGTTCTCCGAGGTAGCGAGCTCACCGTCCACCACGATGGCCGCCTTGATAGGACCGGACCATTGGTCATCACGCTTAGCTCGCATGATGATATTCATACTCTCGGTCGGCGCGATGCTCTTGCCCGCCATAATCGCTGCCGGACTAACTTCACCACCAAGTGCTCTTGGATCCGTGCCATCCATCGTGTACCACGCTTCCTGTGGCGAGAACAGGGTGCCACCATTCCTGACTATAACACTTTCACCTGAAGCGACAATTCCAGAATTCTCGATCGAAGGTTGAGTCACAAACTGTGCGTCCATCCAATCGACCCTAGCACTGAGCCATCCCTTTAAGTGCACGACCTCACCTTCCCAAGTGTCGTCTCCACCATTGAACTCGACGCCCGATCGATCACCTGGAGGGCGCGTGCCTGTCCAGCGTTCGAAATTCCGCGCTTGGGCTTCGCGAATCTCTGCCGCCATAGAATCAATGATGCCATGCATGTTCTCTTCGCGCCAAACCGTACGACGCAGCTCGTGATAGCGATCAATCCACTCTTGCCAGAACTCTGGCATCTTAGCCTCGCCACCCTTGCGGTTCACACCAGAGCCTAAGAGATTCTTCCACATGCCCTGGGTTGCAAAGTAGCTCACCCAAGCCTTAGGATCTCGAGCTCTGGTATCAGAGTCACAACCCATCGTTCTATCAAAATCCCAAATCGGACTATAAAAGAGCTTTCCATTGATCGGCTGGTAAAGGTAGGTGCTCAAACGCAGCCCATCAGGGTCGCGTGTGAGGGTGCGTGCCAGATATTCGTCAATCCATGACCCCGTGTCGATGTACGCACGATAGCCTGTCTTCGGATTCTCTGGATCATCGCCCGTCATTGCATCGATGGCGTCTTGCATGTAGCCCCTCAATCCACTGTTCTGCTGATTCGTAACCGCAGACCCCTGAGGTTCCACCCAGACAAAGGTGTCACCGCCAGCGGAGAACGACTTGTCGCCACCAGCGCCGCTTGTCCGGTCCACTTTCACAACGTAGCCTCCGTCATCGCCAGCATCCGCTTCCTCGATCTGAACGCGATCATCGGAAATCTTAATCTTCTCCATGAAGGCATAGACCCCAAAATAGTCGGACTCCTCCAAGTCATCGCCATCGAGGTTCATATAGACTTCGACAAAGCGCGTGCGCGGTGCCCAGCCGCCCATTTGCCGAAACATTTCATACATGAAGGGATTCCGCATGAGCGCGCGATCAAACACCATCCGCCCGCTAAGAACCCAGTCAGAATCCGCAGGTAACCCTAACGGCGTTATGTCTTTGTCGGCCCAGTTTGCGTCATCAAACCAAGACTCAATCGCGAGAGAACGCTTGGCGTTGCCCGAAGTACTTGATCCACGGGAACGCATGCCAGCCCGCGTGTGCATGGCCGCTTCTTGCGCGATGCCCGTTCGCTTCTCGCCGCCCTCGGCAGTCGCTTGTGGCTCTAGGATCATCCATGAAGAGGGAACGAAACGCGTCTTCGTCGGTAGGCGTTCCCCATCATTATCAAGAATCATGACAGGAAGATCCGAACTCCAACCTTTCAACTCATCGGTCACTTTAATGTAGGTTTCGGTCTCCACCTCGCTTGGCAACTTTCCATCCTCAAAGACACGTGCACGGATCTGTGTGGTCGACTCAATCGTGATAGGCCCCTCATAGCGCTTTGGTGGCGTGAAGAGAGAGTCCTCAGGGACAGCACGACTCGTCGTGTAGCCGATATAAGCACCCTCGGGAAGATTAGAGGCCGATAGCTCCACGGTAATCGGATCCGTGAAGGTCTGACTCTTAGTTTCAAACTTGACGCCAGTGCTAGGCAAACCAAGCGTACTGCTATTGGCCTCACCTAGCGTAGGGTGTTTCATGTAGCCTTCATGACCATAGGAGATTTGGTCAAACATCTTGGGTAAAGGATCGAACGAATCGATCACTTCACCTTCCGGATCCACTAGCGCGAGGTACTCACCATGGCGGTTAAGCGTGAAATTCGTGTGCGGGGTACTCACGAAGAGCCCGGTCTTATTCTTTCCCGAGGCATAGACCAGGAGATACTCGCCCGCCTCGATCTTCTGATTGCTTGAGAAGCTCCACTTCTTGAGATTGTTCTCTCTGTCCGTGAGCGTGTAGCCATCCAACGATACGGTCTCCGTACCGGCATTGTGAATCTCGATGATGTCAGAAACGTCACCATCTTCGTCTTGATACTCTTCCGGTTCGTCGCCACGCTCATCGGCTACGGCGATGGCGACGACCTCGCTAATCGTGAGTTGGGCTTGGGCTGACAGGAGGAGTCCAGCGAAGAAGGTCAGGTGCAGAGGGAGTAGGTAACGCATGTTAAAGGGGTTGAATTGCAGGCAACTAATATTTTACAACAGAACACTAGGGTTTGCCCACTCTAAAAACAGCCGATTCTTCGACTTGGATTATGGTTGCCAAGCGTTGTATATCAGCTTACTCCCACGGCTCAAAACCGACCCAAATACATGCATGAGTGACTCTGGCCCCATCGATCTTGCCGACCTACAACTCAAGCCACAGTGGATTGACGCCTTGGACAAACCCAATCCGTTCGCCGCGTTTGAAGGCAAGGATTCTAGAGATGATCGCAAACCACGCCGTGATGGAGGTGGTGGAGGCGGAAACCGTGGTCCACGCGGTCCCGGAGGAGGCGGCCAAGGTCAACAACGCGGCGATCGCCCACCCCGCCCGCAAGGAGATCGCCGTCAAGGCGGTGGCCCTGCAAGTGGTGGCAACAAGCCTCAAGGAGATCGACGCCAGCAAAGTGGTGATCGTGGCCCACGCCGCGGTGGCCAAGGCAGGGGACCTGGCCAAGCCCCCAGCCAAGACCGTCAACAGCATCCTGACCGGCCGCCATTGTATGAGTTGGTCGACATAGAACTTCTACCAGATCAGGCAGGCGTAGAAGCCGTGGCCAAACAGATCAAGATGACGGGCCGTTCTTACCCGATCTTCGATCTTGCCCGTCTCAGTCTCGGCGGCCCTGAGCGCTACCACGCAAAATTCACGACGAAGCCAGAAGCAACCCAAGTGCAACTCGTCGAGTGCCGATTGGACCGTTCACTATGGCTATCCATGGGCGAAGCCGTAAGGCACTTCTCAAATACGCCGCTCTTCTCAAAGTACTACAAGAAGCAGGAGATCGAAGTAGAACCACCTAAAGGCAACTTCACAGTGATCGCGGTTTGCGGACTTTCCGGTGCTTTGTTAGGCCCTCCGAACTTCCATTCCTATCAGAAGAACCTGGTGGACTTGCACCAGCGCAAGTTCAGCCGAATGCACATCGACGGCTACAAGCGCAAGATCCAGATGGTGCGTGACGAAGAAACCATTGAGAAATGGAAGAACTCGCTCACCAAATCCACTCAGTACATCTACATCAAGGACCTTGCGGAAGAAGCCCCAAAGACTGACGATGCTCCAAAGAGTGAAAAAGCAGCGCCAGTCACTGATGCGGACGTCACTCCCGCAGCAGATACAGCGCCACCTGCTGACGTCGTAGAAGAAACAGCGACGCCTGCGGAAGCGGCACCTATGGAAGAGGCCGCGCCGCCTGCTGAAGAAGAAGCCGCACCGGCGCCGCCTGCAGAAGAAGCTCCCAGCGCTGAGATCGAAATTCTTGCTGACGCGCCGATGTTTAAGTCCAAGGCCGAAGCGGAGAAACACTTCCTTGAGTCCCACGGAAAGGAAGCTTTCGTAAAGGTGAAGTCGTCCACAGTTCCTGGCACTATTCCTGCCAAGCTCGTTTCAGGGGCACTTCATAGCATGCTGACCAGAAACGCCGAGCGCCAACAGCGTTTGCCCATGCCTATGGTGCGTAACATTAGCCCGATGTTAGAAAAAGCGGGCTTACGTTTCTTCAAGCTAGGAAAGAAAGAGATCTATGTGGCGCGCTCACGCCCACGGCCATTGGGAGCAAAGCTTGATGTGTCACCACGCATCAGGGCCATTACCCAATTCATCCGCGACAATGAGAAGCAGGACCTGAACAAATTGGTCACGGCACTGGTCCCCAATGCCGCCGCCCGCGAAGGAACAGAGCCGACTCCCGAAGAGATCGACTTCCTCAAAGACCTCCGCTGGCTTATTCGTGAGGGCTACGTCATTGAGTTTAGCAATGGCGAACTCCGCTTAGGTTCACTCAAGTCCCCTCTGCCCCCAGCTAAGAAAACCGCAAAGCCTACCCAAGGGGAAGCGAATCCCGCCAAAGGGGAAGCGAAGCCCAAGGCAAAGAAGAAGGCGCGAAAGCGCTCTCCACGCAAGCGCGCGCGCAAACGCACCAAATCTCCAGCACAGCGTCTACGGACTCGGGTGGCCACGCTCAAGCTCAAGCGACGCAAGGCACGGCGTGAAGAATCAGCCGCCCCTGCGCCTGTTCGTCGCCGCACCCTCGCAGCGGCACGGGGAGCTCGCCTCGCGCGTGCCAAGCGTGTCCAAGCATGACCCCGACTTCTCCCAAAGAGCAGGGCTTTCGCATGCCCGCAGAATGGGAGCCGCAAGAGGCCATCTGGCTATCGTGGCCCTCACATCCAGAGTCTTGGCCTAGCAAAGGCGCCGTTATCGAACGACAATTCGCCAATACCGCGACAGCGATCACTCGGCACGAAACTGTCCGGATCAATGCAGCAGCTCAGGCTCACGATCGGATCAAACAAGCCCTCAACGATGCAAACGCCGACATGGATCGTGTGCAGCTCTATGCGCATCCCAATGATGACGTCTGGTGCCGCGACCACGGACCGATCTTCGTGAAACACCGCGAGAACGGCAGCCTGGCCGTAACTGATTGGGGGTTCAATGGCTGGGGCGACAAGTTTGAACCCTACGATCTCGACAACACCATCCCCTCGCGAATCGCAGAAACGTTAGAGCTCCCCCTCTTCCAAAGCGATATGGTCCTAGAAGGTGGCTCCATTGAAGTGAACAGCCGCGGTCAGCTTCTCACCACAGAGGCGGTTCTGCTCAATCCTAACCGCAACCCCGATCTCGGTCGCTACGAGATTGAAGCCCGGCTCAAGGAAACGTTAGGCATCACCGAAGTGAATTGGTTAGGCCAAGGCATCGAAGGAGACGACACCGATGGCCACATCGATGACATCGCCCGCTTCGTAGACGATACGACCATTGTCCTTTCCTGGGAACGCGATAATAAGAACTCGAATCATCGCATGCTGCACGAGAATCGTGAGCGACTTCAGGACATGCGGACACCGGAGGGTTCCAAATTCGAGATCATCGAGATTCCCCTTCCCCAAGCCTGTGAAGTCCCTGGTTGGCGGCTACCTGTCTTACCGGCGAGTTACGTGAACTTCCTGATTCTAAACACCGCCGTTCTTGTGCCTACGTTCGATCAAAAACGTGGTGACACTCAAGGTTGCGGCATCTTGGGCGAACTCTTTCCCGGCCGGAAAATCATCCCTATTTCTTGCCTGGATATCGTCGAAGAAGGAGGTGCCCTACACTGCATTTCCCAGCAGCAACCGGCGAGCGGATAGTAATCGCTACTTCTCGTCCTCTGCGGTCTTCAGAAACTTGGTCTGAAAGGCCCCGTGAGGAGTGAATTCGCTGCTGCCCTTATCTGTGGTCGCCACAATGTAGGCATCAATGTCCTGAGCTTTGATGAAGCCATCAGGCATTGTCAGCTCCGGCCAGCCTCTCAAGATAATCGTCTTGTCTCTAAAGACTGCCTCCTTGCATCTGGCTTCCAGAGGCTCGCCCTTCTCATTGGAGCCATTGATCACTACCATGCGCCCCGTGGCCATCGCAGAGCTGAGGTCACGTTCACCCTCTTCATTTACTTTAAAATGAACCACAAGTTTATCGCAGCGCAACGAGAACGGATTCTCAACCCCGTCACCTTTGTCTGTCACTAGCACATCCCCTTCGCAAACCATCGTGCTTTTCACCTGATCAAAGACCATGGATTTGGAGTTCTCCACCGTCAGCCAACCGCCTACCTCTTCTTCAGCTACCTTCAGACCTTTCTTCGGCTCAGGCCCTAACAAGTCACTAGAACTTCCGGTTTCTTCCCTGCCTTCGAGGCCTCCTTCCACAGCGTTACGGATCGCCTCAATTGGGATAACACCGCTCGCTTGGAGCTTCTGAAGTTCCTCCTTCACTATCTCCTTCGCCCCAGGAAGATCGTTCAAATCTAAATCCTGCAGACGCTTCCTATCCTCAAGCACATCACTCAGTGATGCCTTGTCGAGCACCTCAACCAAACTCTTTAAGAGCTTGAAATCTTCCTTCTCATCTTCGGACACCTCATCTTGCGCCATCAAGCAGGACGCGGTGGCAAGGGCAATGCAACAGGGTAGTAGACGTTTCATAAGATTTTAGACGGATTTAGAGGCAATAGTATTTCATGGATTCTCAGGTTTTTCGAACCGAATCAACGACGTGACTTCGCTAAGAATCGCCGACTTCCGAGATTCAATATGGTAGATGAAGCCGCGTCCCTCCGAAATCACTGTGGGCGTGGTAATCTTGATTTTCTCTCGCCCGACGAGAAGGTCGTGTTTGATATCGTAGACCGCTCGGGGGGTCACGATATCTCCGGATTCTACGCCATCGGTGAAGAGAATGATCCTAAGATCTTCAAGGATGAACCTGCTATCACTAATACGCCGAATTTCCCGAGCGGTGATGGTCGCAGAAGGCTGACGATCCTCACCATACTGCGGCATCTTGAAGTCGCGGATGGCCACATTGAGAGGCACCATCGCGGCAAGCTTCAAAGCAGAGTCCCTGCTGGCATCCTCTTCTTGAGCCCCAAGCATGCTTCCAAGAAGCACGCCAATGATGATCAGCCTCCTAACCATGAGCGGCTTCGTTAACGGTGATGAGACGTTTGAGCACGCCAGGCAACTCTGTTAGCGAAACTTGATTCGGACCATCCGAAAGCGCTTTGCTAGGATCCGGATGCGTTTCCATGAAAACGCCATCACATCCGACAGCCACAGCCGCACGTGCTAACACTGGCGCGAGCACGCCGTCGCCACCACTTGTCTTACCATCGCCACCTGGACGCTGAACCGAGTGCGTGGCATCAAAGATGACGGGATGGCCTTCCTCACGCATCCAATAGAGCGCGCGCATGTCCGCCACGAGCGTGTTGTAACCGAAAGACGTCCCTCGCTCCGTGAAATAGTAGTGACTAGCACCAAACGCCTTTAACTTGTCAGCAATGTTCGCCATGTCCCAGGGAGCAAGGAACTGTCCTTTCTTCACATTAACGATCTTGCCAGTCTCTGCCGCCGCTTGAATAAGATCCGTTTGCCGACATAAGAAAGCCGGGATCTGCACCAGATCGACGACTTCACCCAAGATCCTGGCTTCCTCCGCAGTATGGACATCCGTCGTGACTGGGATGTTCAAATCATCACGAATGGATTTGAGTAGATCGCGCCCGGCCTCGGGGCCTGGTCCACGGAAGGATGATGAGGCACTTCGGTTAGCCTTGTCATACGAGGCCTTGAAAACCACCTGAGCCCCTAGCTCTTCGCCAATCTTAGCGACCGCCCGGGCCATCTCCCAAGTGAAATCCGCAGATTCCATCACACAAGGACCCAGAATGAAGAATGGAGGGGTATCCAGCGAGGCTGGTTGATGAAGGAAGTTTCCAGTAGTGGCCATGACGAATCTACGGGAACCTAGGATTCGTGCCCACTGAAGACAAGGGGCTTCCATGAACTTTCGACTTGGGCCTGCATGCCAGCGAGACGATGCTTTCCTATGCGTCTCCTCACCCTGGCCATGATCTTGCTGGTATGCTTAGGACGCGCACACGCCTGGGAGCCGGCGAAAGAAATCACTTGGCTAGGCTTGGGCGAGAAAACGCCGCTCAAGCTCTACATTCCAAGCGATTACGATGCGGCGAAGAAGTGGCCACTGCTTTACCTCTTCCACGGCACGGGTGGGCGTGCGAGCACCTCGATGTTTCAGTCCTACACGCACGGACGCGGTTTCGTCATAGTCGGTGCTCCCTATGCCCTCCCTGGGAAAGATTCCCTCAGTCGCGCCGGTGTTCTCAAGGAGATCCAGCGGATCGCAAAAGTTCGTCAGCTCTTGTTAGTGAAATCTCTCTCCCTCGATCAGCGCACCTATGTGGGCGGCTTTAGCAAAGGCGGGTGGATGTCTGACCTTCTCGCCACTGAGGGGTTCGACACCCTATCAGGAGCACTGATCCTAGGCGCGGGTCGCATTCCTGAGGATGTGGGTCGCGTCATCTCGCGCGCGAAGGTTGCACCTGCACGTTCGTTGGCGATCTACATTGGCATCGGCCAATTAGACAGCAATCATCTCTACAGTCGGCGCGCTCACTCGCATTATATCCAAGCCAAGCACGACGTTGTCTTTGAAGAATATCTCACCAAGGGTCATCGCCCCGGCAAACCAGACGCGCCCTACCTAAGTCAATGGCTGCAATGCCAGATCATCAGCCCAGCTGGCCTTGAAGGGGATGCCCTCACCTGGTGGACTGCGTCTCTTGCTAAAGCGGAGTCCATTTCCCCGCCCATCGAGCGGCTGCTATTCCTAAAGCACGTCCAGGCAGCCCCATTCTCGAAGTTCGTGCCCAAGGAGAAGCGAAGCTCCCTATCAAAGAAACTTTCTCAAGTGAGCCGACATCGGTCATTGCTGTCTGAGATGGATGCCCGCCGGGCCTACAAATCAGCACAGAAAGAGGAAGAGAGCTTTCGCAAATCAAGCGAGCTCCCTAACCTAGCCGATTCCTTTAAACGCCTCTATATGCGTGCTCCAAAGACATTCTTCGGACAGCGTGCAGGCTTGGATCTCCTGCGCATGGAAGACAACTACCGCGTCCTCAAACGCTCCCGACAGAATGATCAAAGCACGGATGCCTTTCCAAAGTTACCGCCTGGCCTCGAAGGCCTGAAGGCACGTTTCGCTCACTATGATGAGTTGATTCGATCCCGCTAACCACGGGAACCAGGCCCAGGAGGACTAATCCGAGAAAGAATACGGCTCAAGTAGGGGAAAAGCTGTTTCTTACGACTCACGACACCCGCAAGTTGGTAGAGATGCTTGTGGATTTGAGGATACTCGATGGAATCCTCTACGGTTGATTCCGTCGTCAGGAGGACACTGTCGTTCTCGTTGATATCAGTGACCATCAGACAAGCGAAGTCTAACTGATACTCTTTCCGAATATCCTCTAACACCGACGTCAATTTCTCTTCATGCTTCCAAAACTCATCTAGGCCCAGCTCTTCAATTTGGGAAATGCACAGGCGCCATGGCCCCTCGCTGAACTCTTTGCGATCCGATTCCACCGCTTCCCGAGGCGTGTAATTCTTCAAAAGAGACCCCGTAGTGAAGAAGTCCTTAGAGAAGGCATCCAAATCCAACTGGGCAATACCTGCAAGCCAGTGAAGGATCTCCTCATCGACAATCGTCTTCGTCGGAGAAGTGAGATGGAGCGTGTCTGAGATGATTCCAGCACACAGACAAATGGCCACGGCTGGTGGTGGCGTTAGTCCTCGCTGGTGGTAGAATTTTCCAACAATGGTCGACGTAGAACCTACCGGCTCATTAATAAACCTGATAGGGTCACGAGAGACGAGATCACCGCTCAATCGATGGTGATCAATGACCGAAAGAATGTTCGCATCTTCCGCTCCAGGAACCGCTTGAGAGAACTCGTTGTGGTCCACCAGAATCAGCCGAGGTCGTTTCGGGTCGATCAAATCAGACTTGGAGAACACACCCACGATCTCCTCGGTCTTCTTGCGGGTCACTGGAAACAATACCTGAGAAGAATCACGAACCGACTTCAGGATATCTGAAATAAGGGTATCTTCAGAGAATGACATGAAGTTGCAATCAAGGATTCCTGCCACCTGGCGAGAACAACGGATGAGTTGCGCTGTGCTAGCCGTGTCTTGCTTACAACAAATCACACAAACACCTCGTTCCTCCGCAGTCTTAATAAGATCATCAGACGGGTAAAACCCTCCTGTTATGATCAAACATCTGACACCAGACTCGATGGCCATTTCCTGAACAGGAGGGCGATCTCCCGTCACCACAATCAGACTGTGCGGAGGAAACCTCCGCATGCGATCCTTCACCGTTTCAATGCTAGAGGCTCCCACGAGCAGAAAGAGATCTTCTTCTGTCTCGACTGCTGGTCCGGTGGCGAAGAGTGCTCCTTCGAGACTATTCGTCATGTTCCGCATGCTCGCTTTGATCGTGCGGGCCCCTGAACGCATCTCGCCCACGGGAAGAAGCAACTCCAGAATCTCCAGCAAGGTAGGCATGCCGACGACTCTGCCACTCTGATCAACGACGGGGATGGCTCGGAAACCATGAGCGCGCATCTTCTGGTAGACCTCCAGAAACGTCTCATCTTGGTGAGCCACAACTAGTTCCTTCTCACACAATGCCCGAGCTCGCGGACGAAGATCACCGAGCAAAGGAGGCGCATTTATACCCGCGTAGCGTAGGACCCAATCCGTACGCGGATTGACGGTTCCACAGCAGGCTGCGATCGCCTCGTGAACGCCCGTTTGCCGAAGGTAATCAGCGTAGCCAATCGCGGAGCAGATGGCATCGGTATCCGGGTTGCGGTGTCCGATGACGTAGATGGGTTCCTCGACTTCTGCCATGACTGGAAAGACTCGGCGCCCTAACTTCCACGCCTACTGCTTACAGGTTTTGAGGCTTTATGTAACGATGTCAACTAGGATCACTAACTCAGTACGGCCGACGCCGTTGGGATCGAGTCCGTTTCTTACTTGCCGGACGTTTCTTAGCTCTCTTCGGCGGAACGGCTTGGTCCGGATTCGAGGCTGAACGGTCTCCGGCCTGAACGTCATCTCTCAGAGCGGAGCTTTCCTCTGGCTCTTTCTTTGATACTTGATCTTCAGAGGAGTTTTCCCGCTTCTTTGTCAGGCTCACGACGCCATCTGTCTCCTTCGTGATCTCCGACTTCGCCGCTTCACGCTTTGGTTGAACTTTGGGAGCGTCCTTCGGCTCGACGGATTCACGCTTTGGCTTCGATGACAAAAGCAGGCAACCAAAGGCAAGGCCGCCGCTGACTCCGAAAACCAAGAGCCCTATGATTGGAGCACGTAGATCAGGGAAATGATAGCCCCCTGAAGGGCTGATCGAAGGACTAAGTTTATCCACCGTCACCACATCCGGAATCTCTACCGGAGGCTCTGCAGTGACTTCAGGAACGGGCTCAGGCAGCGGTGACACTTTAGTCGCTTGCTCTAGCAGGTAACAAACCGTCCGTGACACCAACTCAGCACGCGAAACGCGCTGACCATCCGAAAGCGTGAAGACACGATCTCTCTCCAAGTCAGAGCCAATGATAAGAACGGCGTCTCGAGCCGCGACCACCGCAACATCCATAGCAATGAGCCGATCCCCAGCAAGACGTTGAAGTGACAGTGAAGCGCCTAACGGCAACACGACATGACCACTCTCACTTAGAGGAATAGGCTGAGTACTATCACTCAGCTGCATTGCCGTTCCGATATCGATGGAAACGGTTTCCCATGAAATACCGAGGGCTTGACCCGCGATGAGCAACGGCAGCGAAAGCGCTAGTTCAGAATTTGGTCCACGTGCGATGAGTGGGACCTCAATTCCGCTTGCCGTCACCTTCACATCCACCCCGAAATCGATCACAGTGAACCCCGCCGCATTGTTCTCTAACAGGCCTTGATCAGGCAAGCGCGGCACGCTCTTGAACGATGCCAGGGCACTAAGATCGCCCGTAGCCATGAAACTCTGAGGGAAAGCACTCAAAGATTTAGTGATATCAGGATCAGAGGCATCATTGTCCAGCATCGCCGCATAGACGACATTCAAGGGCTTCGCCTGCGAGATGAGACCATTGAGAATCGCCGGCGCCACCTGAGGCCAGTACAACAAATCAACCACACCGACACACCGCGGTTCATGTTTCTGAATGCTCTTAAGAAACGCCGCGTAATCGAGCGGCGACGGAGGATCATCAAAGAAATCTGCCGTGGCCTCGTCAACCGGAACAAAGATCACCTTGGGCATCTCAGCCCCGCACAACGCACAAAGGCCACCAAGAAGTGCCCCCCAGAGCAGGAACAACCTTGCAAACCATGCGCGTTGGTGGGCCACTCTCATACCAGTTAGTTCACCGTGAGGTTCTCTTCTGCCAAAGCCTCTTGCAAATCTGGGAGGATATCGCCTTCGTTCAGAACAAAGCGGAGCCGAGAGAGCGCAATCGGGATGGACTGGAGGAACTCCGTCTTCCCAAGATTCCGCCCAAGATTGCCATAGGCGCCTAACGCCTGCATGAGCCGCTGGGCTGCACACTTCCAATAAAGCTGCTTATAGTCTTCCCAAGAATCCTTGCGAAAGGAAGAATGATAGTAACGTAACAAATCCCCTCGATGCTCTGGCCCGATTGAGATGTAAGGATCCAGTAAGATAGAAGCGAGGTCGTATTCAGGCCGTCCCCACCGCAAACCTTGGTAATCGATCAAGTGAATCGTGCCCTCATAGATCATGATATTCCGAGATTGGAAATCGCGATGCACCAGATGACGGGGAAGCGCCGCCAGTTCTTCCGCCAGCTCTTTCCACGGCTTGCTCTCATACAGGGCTTCCACCTGCGTGGGCTTCAGCCGTGACTGGTGCGTAAGAAAGTGCTCGTAGAAGTATTCTTGCTCCCAACGATAGAGCCCCTCTGTAAAAGGCGGCTCCAGCTTACACGGAATATCCCTCTCCTCCACCGCGTGCAGCTTCCAAACTTCATCAAGCGTCTTTTGATACAGTGGCTCTAACAGTGTCCATGACTGAAGCCGCTGAGACCAGAGATCGATCTCGCCAAGGTCTTGGAGCCAAACGAGACAACGCTCCTCGTCAAAGCCGTGTAGCTTTGGCACAGCCACATGGAGATCTTTCTCCAGGTAGCGTGTGACGGGCACAAAGCGCTCATTGTCTGGGCGATCATGCGCGTATTGCATGATCACGTAGGTTTCACCGCCTGGCCTAAATTGAACTCGGTGGAAAGTCCGTCCGGAGCCACCACCCGTAACAGGAATCGTCTGGATCGTATCGAATTTGTCGAAGGCAAGGAAAGTGCGGGCGTGTTGAGCCAACTCGGCTTGATCCAGATTCATAGGCGGCTAAGACTAGCAACTTATGGCCGGAGAGCAACGCGACTTCCAAACGCATCAGTTCATTCCTCAAGACTACTTTGCGGAAGTGAAACGAGAAAAGCTGTGCCCTCACGACCAACCGCTAGAGCTAGACGTCGGGTGCGGGGACGGGCGCTTCCTGCTGGAAATGGCCGCCAAGTTTCCCAACAGGCAGTTCCTGGGCACCGAGCGCCTCCTCGGACGCGTGCGCAAGGTTTGCCGGAAAGCCGCGCGACGTGAGCTCTCTAACTTGAAAGTCCTCCGTCTGGAGTCCGGATACGCGCTCGAATGGCTCCTGCCTGCTGAGTCCTTTGATCGAGTGCACCTTCTTTTCCCGGATCCCTGGCCAAAGAAGAAGCACCACGGCAGGCGAATGGTCCAGACAGGCAGCCTCCCTCATTTCGCCCGCGTGCTAAAACCAGGCGGAGAGTTTCTCTTCAAAACCGATTACCCCGCCTACTTCGAAGCAGCCATGGAATGCCTCGACGAGGCTAGCTTCTTCGAAGCCCTCCCCTGGGAAGATGAGATGTTCTACTCTCAGACGGATTTCGAAGAACTCTGGATGGGGCAAGGCAAGCCCATTCACCGAGCGCGCTTCAAGAAGATCGGCTGATTTCCTCGGAACCCCTCCAGCCGCAACGTCGACTTGGAAAGCTTGAGAATGACCGCGCCAACTTCCTTCTGATCGATGAGCGGGATTCCCCGGACTCGGGCCCATTGGCTCGCTCCCTCCTGATGCTCGACCTCGGTATCATGAACGATTACTTGTGGCTGCACCGCATCGAGAAACTCTATCATCCCACTATAGTCATCAGCGTGATGCCCCTTGATTAAAACATCAGCAGTTAAATCCGTATCGAAGTCTAACAACCACCTCTCGGTCGTGAAACCAGCATCCACCATAAAGAGCACCCTCCATCCCAAGGCATGCAAACGAAGCACCAGTCCACGATCATCCGCAGCCGACGCCGCAAACTGCTCGTCTCCGGGAGGATAGAGCACCTCCCAATAGCTTCCCCGCCCCAAGGCGATCGATTCTCCAGCCTCCAAACGGACTGTAGTCGCGCCCCTATCCATCAATGTCCTCTCCAGCGCGAGGACTGAAGGACTGCGGGATTTCCACCGTGACTGATAGACCTTGGGAGCGTAGCGCTCCATGAATTCCGGGGCGGCACTGGTATGCCCTGTATCTCCGTGAGTAAGCCAAAGCCGATCGATAGAATTCAAGCCCGCATGGTGCAAATAAGATTCAGTTAGTGTCTGATAGCTTCTCGAGTGCCCTAAATCAATCAATTCATCCGATCCACCCCGTACATCGACATGAGTGCAAGCGCCACCACGAGGGAGGTCCAGCACCGTCACCTCAATAGGCGCCTGCGTGAAAGGCAGGCGACCAGAAACCAGGAAATGGCCGCCTGGCACTTGCGCGAACATCTCAGCAAGCGCCATGAGCCCATGCACCAGGACGAAGTTCGCATTGTTAAACAGGATATTCAGAGGCCCCAGTAAGCCCACTAGGGAGCACAGCATGCTCATGGCTGCCGTGAGAAGGATGCAGAAGCCCAGTGGCATCAGAAGACAATTGGCAAACACAGCCACTGGAGTCACCAGATGAAACATCGCCGCCATCAGCGGAAGTGAGCCGAACCAGGCGGCAGCAGACACGCTGACAATATCCCCAAACCAACGCCGAAAGGAATAAGCTCGTTGCTCATGATCTTCTAGGAGGCTCGTCGGAATGAATGAATCTGGGCACAACCAAAGCCTAAACGGGCGCTGCATGGCCTTCGTAAACATAATGATCGAGAGCAGGACCGCAAAGGACAGCTCGAAGCCAGGTAGAAAGAGTTGGTTCGAGTCGAAGGCGAGAATGAAGAGGGCGGCCAGCCCAAGGCTATTGAGAAGACGCGGCTCGCGTCGCACGCAGAAGCTAGCGAGAAACACCGCCGCCATCGTGGCGGCTCGCACGGCCGATGGTCGCCATCCAGTGATGAAGGCGTAGGAGAACAGAAGCGGAATGAGGAGCAGCGTGACGTGAGCTCTGCTCAATCCAAGTGGCTTGAGCATGAGCCAGGCGATCAAAGCAAAGATGCCCACATGAAGCCCACTCACCGCAAAGATGTGTAGCGTACCGCTGAAACGAAAGGGCTCTTCCAATTCGGGCGAAGCTCCTTCTCGCATTCCCAAGACCATGGCATTGAGAATTGCACAAATGTCAGTCTCATTCTCCAAATCTCGCGTGATAGCCTTGGCCATCCGATGGCGTGCCTTCAGAGCAGTCGCCTTGAAAGGATGTGGTCGCTGATCGAGAATCCTAAAATGCTCACTGCGGGTGACTTCAAGGATGCCTATCCAATCGTGGCGCTCCAAGAACGTGCGGTAATCAAACTGCCCCGGATTGCGCGGTGGCTCCGGCAAATAGAGTCGGCCCGTGCAAGCAATTACATCTCCGTACGCAATCTCATGATCCGAAACACGAACAACAACACGATGAGGCAAGCGATAGGAGGTACCCGCAGCAGTCACCGATTCTAACTGAAGCACAGCTTGGAATCCGTAACTCCCTAATGCCCGAGGCTCGTTGCAAATGCGCCCCTGCGCCTCCACATGAATACCATCGGCGTGGGCACGAATCCGTTCGTGAAACGGAAACTCTTCAAATGCAGCCAGATGCCAGGCATGTACAGACGCAAAGCCCAATACCATCACAGGTACCAGCAACCAGGAAGCCCACGACCGTTTCCGGACAAGCCCAAGCGCATAGGCTATCCCAGACACGACAAAGGCCGCCCCGAAATGGACGGCCTTTGGAAAATAATCTGACAGCAGGATGCCCGCGCAACCAGCAAACGCTAGATAAAACAGCGGATCGGCATGCAAACGCTTACCGACATTAGCCTTAACAGACACCCCTTAAGTCTAACAAATCTCACACATTTGGTTTAGGCGGCTGCGTGCCAGACGGCGAAGGCGGCGGAGACGTAGATGGCGCAGGGACACCTGAGTCCCCCCCTCCAGCATCACCATCGTCACTCTGCGAGTCTGAGGAAATCTCCGATTGCACGCTCTTAACCAACTCAGGATCGATCTCCCGGAGACGGTGCACTGCGTTCGCATATTGACGCGACTCTGGGTAGCGGCGCATGCACTTCTGCAGAAGGTTGACGACCCGATCTTGATCATCCGGCTGGTGCTGCTGGATAAGATCCACCAAGCGGAAGATAAACCACGCTCCGTCTTCTTCTTCCCAGTGTTCCTCGCGGATCGCATTCTCCAAAGTAAGTTCGGCGTTGGCCGGATCATGGAGGCGGTCCAGATAAAGCTTCACAATATCCGCAATCGGCATGCGGTCGCCCGGGTTGTCTTTAGCAATCGTACGAAACAACGCCACAGCCCCCGCATAATCACCAATCGCAACCTTACCGCGAGCTTTTAGATAGGGATCTGTTCCCGCCTCCTCAGCCGAAGACAGCATGGCCTCGCCCACAGCTTCGCCAAACATAGGGAGAATATAACTCACAAAGAGGAACCCACCGACCACTGCAGTGAGAAGGAAATACATGATCAACTTAATGATTCCGTCAGCCTGCTGCTCCTCCGACATGCCATTGTAATCCTGCACAGCTGAATAACACAGCCACAGGAGGCTAAGAAAGATGATAATGCCGATATTTCGAATAAGATTAGGATTCATGAGCAATGCTGTGCGATTGGCCTGATCGTATGAAGACCAGCATTAGAAGCAATACGAAAATTGAGGACCCCTAATACGCAGAAAGGACCCTCCGTCACCGGAGAGTCCTTCCAAACTGTTAGCTTTCTAGCGAAAGCGAGCCGACTTAGAAGTCGATGCTCAGAGCGATGCCGCCCCAGAAGTGGTCACCTTCACCACGGTCTTCTGCGACGTCCTGTGCAACGCTAGTAGCAATGTAAGGAGTCAACGTAGCTGATGGCGTGAGAGCGATTGGCAACTCAAGCTTAGCAAAGAAGTGGTTAAAACCACTGTCTTCGATGCCAGCAGGCGCGTTGTCGATGTCAGCATAAGAGATCCCGACGGAAGGGTCGAGGCTCACGTTGCTGCTCAGTGGGATGGACGTGCCAGCCGTAGCTTCAACATAGCTGATCTCGAGATCGAAATCGTAGTAGTAAGCGAGTGCCACATCGACAGGACCTAAAGTGGTGCCAACCGAAACATAAGCTTCGTTCGACTCGCCCCCGTTGCCGCTGCCATCACCGATGATACCGTTGGGGTAACTATAGTTAGTGTAACCCACTTCGAGGCCCCAGGTGCCCATGTCGAATGCCACCGACGCGTATACGTCGAGCTCATTCTCACCGTCATTGAACGCGGATGTGTACCAAGCGCCAATGGAGGCTTCGATGTTGTCACCGAGAGGGACTGAAAGATCGAGTGCCGTCCACACATGGTCATGACCGATGTCATAGCCACGGAAGATGTAGTCAGAGTCATAGCCAACGCTCAAAGTAGCGCCAACTGAATCCCAGAAACCGCCGCTGCCGCCAGCAGGTGGTGGTGGGATTGAGCCCATAGCGTCCATTTCTGCAGGTGGTGGGGTTTCTGCAGGTGGTGGGGTGTTTGGCCCCGCCACTGCGACACTGACGGAGACAGCACTCACAGCTGCGAGTGCTCCAACTTTACGTAATGCGTTTAGTTTCATGTATTCCTTGATTAAGTTACCTAGAACGGTCGGGTATAGATAGGAACCTGAAATTTGAAGTCAACGAAATTTCAACGGGAACCCTATACAACTTGTTCATTAACGATTCGCGTTGTAAATTAAAATGTTTTAATAATTCGCATGAATGAATAGTCCCAAGAAGATTCATTCTCCGAGCTCACGGTAGTTTAGCGTATGCAGCGGCCCAGGCTCACCCCCTTTCTCTATACGCTCTACCGTAGGGGAGAACGCCTCTCACAGGGCCTCAGGCGCCGGGTAACAGAGGCTGGCTGGTTCATGCTGATGACCTGTTTCGTCATTGGTTTGAGCGGGGTAGACACTCAATGGAGCCTCCATCACCAAATATTCGCTATCTTGTTCATGGTGATACTCTTGGCGATTCTTGGACTTATTTTTATGAGGCGCCCCCAAATCACGGTGCGCCGGAGGTGTCCACGCTACGCTACCGCGGGCGAAGACCTTCGATTTCCTGTCGTGGTGACGAATCTTGCCCAGCGAGGCTACCAAAGCCTGCGCTTTCGAGAGTGGATGACCGAGGTCCTGCCCAGTCGCCATGAGTTCGTCAACCGACCTGAGCCCCGAGAGAAAGAACGGAACCTATTTGACCGAACCTTCGTCTACTATCGATGGCTCTGGCTGCTCGAAACCAAGCGATTGGCTTCTGGGGTGACCTCGGAGGAGTTCGATATCGGCCCAGGAGCGACGAAACGAGTCATGGTCCGGCTTCGCCCGAACCGCCGGGGACTACTCAACCTGCGAAACCTCCGCGTCCTCAGAAAGGACCCCTTCGGCCTCTTCCAACGGGCCCTCTCCGTCAGTGAAGACCGAGGCAGCCTCCTTATTCTACCCCGCCGTTACCCGATTCCGGACCTCGAACTCCCGGGGCGGCAATCGCTGGATGATGTTGGCGCAGGACTCGTGGCCAGCGCTCTTGGCCAGTCGGATGACTTCATCGGCCTGCGCGAGTACCGGCCCGGCGATCCTGTCCGCCACATCCATTGGCGGAGCTGGGCCCGGCTCAACCGCCCCGTGGTCAAAGAATTTGAAGAAGAGCACCTCCCTCGCTTCGCCCTTGCCCTCGATCCAACACTTCTCTCTGATCAAGACACCGAAGTCTTTGAGGAAGCCGTTTCCGTAGCCGCTTCCTTCGTTTCCGGGGTGGCATCCAATCGCGCCGCTCTCGATTGCCTCTTCGTCGGGAAGCAGACCTATCAGTACGTGCAAGGTGGAAGCGGAGCAAGTCGCGCTTCCGAGAAGATGCTGAAAGTTCTCGCCACGATCGAGCCCACATCCGAGGAAGGAAGCCTCGATGCCATGCGAGAGGCCATGCAGAGCCAAGCCAGTTCACTGAGTGCGGCGATCCTCATCTTCACCGAGTGGTGCGAGAGGCGCGCCGATTTCGTCAAAGCGCTTCGAGCACGCGGCGTCCACACCGTCGTTCTGGTAGTGACTGAAGATCGAAGAGACTCTCTTCCTGGTCTGACTTTCCTACCCGTAGGCGAGATCGAAGGCATGCTGGCCTCCCTTCCCCTCACACTTCAGCCTTCATCGACTCTTGCCACCGAATGAGAGGTCAAGACTCAGGAGATTTGTTAGATTGGACCATGCTAAAGCCTCCGGCTTACTTGCTGGGCACCACCCTACTCTTCTGGGGATTGCTCTCTGGCCATCCCCTCTTAGGCCTGGCCGCCGGACTCCTGTTAGAGTGCCACCGCTGGGCGAACTGGAGATGGAAATTCTCCGATCAAGATTACATCCGCGTGTGGAATCTCTGTGTCGTCCTCTTCCTGATCGTCGCTGTCTTTCAAGTCGTCGATCGAGACTTCGGCCGATGGCAAATCACCCGCGTGTTTCAGATATGGATGCCCCTCCTGCTCTTTCCGATGATCTGGGCGCAGTACTTTACTCAAGGGAAAGACGTATCATTACTAACATTTTCCTTAGTCGCCCGTCGCAAGCGCCTCTACGACGAGCGCGCCGGTCGTCGCCTTAAGGAACCACGCCGCGCCCACCTCGGCTATTTCTACTTTGCCATCCTTCTCCTCTCCATCGGAGCCGTCGGAAGAGAGGCACCAAGAATCGGCGAGTTCTTTGCCAGTATAAATCACCGCATCGGCTTCGGTGCGGTGTCCTCAGTCTATGTCATCGTCAGTGTTCTGCTCGCTTGGGCGCTCACCGTGTTTGTCTCTCGCCGCGGATGGGTGCTGGCTGGCGCTCTCTTCCTCGTCTCGATCTTCTTCGGACACCACCTCCACCACGGCCTGCGGTTTCTTCACAGAGTCGTCGAAAGCAAGACGATGGAGTGGATGTCCGGACGTCACACACCAGACGCCAACAGTTCACGTACCCAATTTGGTAAAGTCGGAGCCCTCAAACTCAGCCCCAGGGTCTTCTGGCGGGCAAAGCACCTCGACGGCAAGCGATCCAGCCTTCTCCCCGACACCATCTATCAGACTTACGAAGATCGCGAATGGCGGAACAAGCGACCGTCCAGCGACACCACCGACATCGACAAGGTGGAGAATACCAACCAATGGGAGGTAGAAAACTTCAGCCTAACGGATGCTATCAGTATCATGGAAGTTCGTGGACAGGTTTATAGTGATGAAGAGACCCTGCCGCGACTTGAGAATACGGGCCTCATCTTTGACCTTGAAGCCTCCAATCTAGAGAAGAATAAGTTAGGCTCCCTCATTCTCTCTCCAAGCTACCGCTCCATCAAATACACGCTTTACGCAGGCAAACTCACCCCCGGCATTCTCGAAAGCCACCCTGTAAAAAAAGAGGACCTGCAAATTGCCGAGCGCGAACACGAACACATCCACAAACATGCCAAGAGTTTAGCTGTGCGAGAGCAGGCCAGCACACGCGAACGCATCCAAGCCGTGGAACGGTTCTTCAGCGATCCGGCTAACAACTTTCGTTACACCCAATACCTGCGCGGGATTGGCGTCAATGACCTCGGCATGCGGGAGTCCCATTTATACCATTTCTTAGATCGCAAGGGACGCAAAGGCCACTGCGAATACTACGCCACGTCTACCGTCCTCCTCCTGAGGGCACTCGGCGTGAAGGCTCGCTATGTGGTCGGTTATGCGTTAAAGGAACTCGACAAAGAAAGTGGCGAATGGGTCATTCGAGGAACCCATCGGCACGCTTGGGTACGCGCCTGGCTAGAAGATGAGCAGTGTTGGGTCAACGTAGACACCACTCCATTCAATTGGTTCGACGTGGAGAACAAGCCTCTATCACCCTTACGAAAGTTCTTGGATCGCTGGGATCACTGGATGCTATCCTGGAATCTCTGGCGCAGAGCGGACGACAAAGGCCTTCTCTGGATGCTTCTCCCAGTCATCTTGGCGGGCGGGCTACTGATCATCGTCGTGCTGCGCCTTGTGCGTGGTTTGCGCAAGAGCCAGAAGAATGCGTCGGGAAGCAGCCAACGAACTGGAAATATTGCTTTATTAGGACTAGACTCCGCCTGGTTCGAACTCGAAGACACCCTAGCGGAACGCGCATGGCTACGCACGACAGCACAAAGCGTCGGCGACTGGTGCCGGCAACTCATGACCGTGCATCCAGAATGGCGTGTATCTCTGAGCAATATCGTCCAAACGCACTACCGCTACCGCTTTGATCCTCAAGGACTCAGCAAAGCCGAAGTCGAGTCATTCAAAGACACCGTCGGCTCCTTTCGGGAAGAACTGAGCCAAGACGACGCTGAAGAGAACTAGCGCCCCCCCGACTTCTTCGGATTCTCATACCAAGCCACGTTATTGCTCGCCTGCCCCGCGATGAGAAGGTCAAGATCACCGTCGCCATCCAGGTCCGCTGCACGAATGTCATAGGCAGCTTGATCCTTCGCGACAAGGTGATTGGTGAAACCACCCTTTCCATCGTTCTCAAACCAATAAGCCTCGCGCGATCCAAACGCACACGTCGCGGCGTCCTGATCGCCATCACCATCGAAGTCGAGAACAATAAGAGCATGCGGCTCTTTGATAGTCGCGTGAATCTCATGACGTTTCCAAGAGGGCCCTTCGAACCAGACCACCCCCTCCCCATGCCCCCGCGAGGCAATGAAATCACACTTCCCGTCGGCGTTCACATCCACCGGGTGAATGTTTGTCGCGCCTAACTGATCCTTCGCAATGAGGTGTTTCGTCCAAACAGCCTTGGCATCGGCCGGGGCTTCCCACCAAGCAAAGTAGTTGCCATCGAGAGCAGGCTTACCTTTCGCTCCTGTGGCAGCATCAGGACGGCCATCTCCATTCACATCGCCCAGGCCTAGGTAGTGTGTTAACCCTGGCGCATCTTCCTTCGCAAAGATGTTCACGTCCCACGAAGAAGCTTCACGCGCCGCCTTTGGAATCGGCAACCACGCAAGCGACACTGGGTAGTCGGTACCAACCGGCTGAGCACTATTTGCTAACAAATCCATCTTGCCATCCTTGTCCACGTCGCCCGCGAGAAGACCGTGAATCCCATTCAGCTGGTCACTAATCAAACGCTCTTTCCACAGCCCAGTCGGTGCTCCTCCCGGATTCTCTAGCCAGACAATGAGGCCAGGCGAATAGCGGGCTCCAATGAAATCAGGATCACCGTCGCCATCGACATCGAATGTCTCACTATGGATGAACCCGTGTTGCGGCGAATCACTGATGACCGTCTCTTTCCAATCAGGAGCGACAAAGAGGCGGGTCTTGTCGTCGTTATTGGCGATGATATCCACCTTGCCATCTCCTGTGTAGTCAGCAGCCACAGCGGTATTCGTGCGAAAGCCCTCGTGAACCACGTGCTTCTTCCACCCCATATCCTCGGAGATGGCTAAGACTGGGGCGAGGCAGACGAAAGCAGCGAGAATTCGAAAATTCATGACACTCAATCGAGCAGATCTCCCAAAGTTGAGCAACCCCTCTCTCAAATTCGGCACGTTATACTGCCGCGCGTCATGATTTGTGAATCAGGAAGAATTGGAAATTGAGACTCATTAAGCTGGTGAGTTCCGTTTTGAGAGGACCGGACAGATCATCGAGGCATTTGTCGATCGCGTCGCAGAATGCTTTGAAGTCGGCATAGTATCGATTGGTCAAGCACCGGCGTTTGGTCAGCTTCCACAACCGTTCGA
>CALLLI010000051.1 GCA_938082635.1 uncultured Verrucomicrobiales bacterium | reverse complement strand
AAAACCTATTCTCCAAGACAGCGTTCATGCATTATCTAATTCAAAAATCTCACCGATTTTTGGCAATAGTGAGCCCGAATAAACATTGCAATGTTAGTATTTGCGACTATTTTTACATTATTAGTATAGCGGGTCGAAAATGCTTTAGGGTTAGTTACGGCTATGGCAAAGATTTTCCACCGATGCACGGCCTTAAACTGGTGCCATTCGCACTAAGGGGAAATCGTCACTCTATCACAGCGACGTCAACCTCCTCCGAAACCGCCCGATGCGCGTGCCAACGTCGCCACTGCCACGATTGCCAGCCTGCATCAGCTAGCACCTCTTTCTCTAGCGCTCCTACTAGGTGTTCAGCCGCCCGCTTACTGCTGAAAGGAAATTGGATCGAGTCTTCGGCGATCCGCTCTAGCGTTGACCAAGCAGGCGCCCCCAGACCCGCCAAGCAATCGACATCAATGACCTGTGTCCGTTCAGGATTCAGTGCGGTCCGGTAGTTCACCCAAGCAACCAGGCCACGATCGTTGACGAACTGCATGGTAAAGAAGAGCCAGAACACAGCGAGTAAGTTGGCGTTTAGGAGCCAGGCGAAGCCGTGATCGCGCTGAATCTTGATGAAGAGCAACCCGAACCCCACCGCTACTAGCAAGAGAAAGGCTAACACATAAACACGCAAGAGCGTTAGCTGGCAGGCATCCACATACATCCACATACATCCTCAGACGCAACACCACGCTCCCTACCAAGAACAGACTCTGACCAATCCACGTATAGGCCAAGCTCTTGACTGCACGAGCTTGGGTGATCTCCTTCGCTTGATGAAAGAGCAAGCCTAGTACCAACGCGGCCAAAAGGACACAGGCAATCAATCGGTGGACACCTTGGTGCACGAAGTCACTAAAGTTCACGCCTTCTGGCAGCGCGCTGTTCAGCCAGAGAAACCAGGCATCCGCCGTGTTCGCACTGAAGAAGATTACATTGAGAACCACGAGCAGAAGCCATGTTCGCATCACCGCGACACTCGTATCGGTGGGTTTGCCAAAGCGCTCGGGCAACTTTGCTTCTAACTCGCCTAACCAATGCGTAACAGGCGATCTCGAGAGAAGCCCAAGTGCGATCAGCCCGAGCACCATCCAGAAGGCCAGCCGCCCGATGCTCGGAGGCTCGACATCTTGGACCGTTTGGAAGATGGCCTCGAAGATACTGGTGATTCCGTTCTGAAGGATCACATTGCCACCGCCCAGAAGAATTACAAACGGGAGGGCCACAAGCAGTACAGGCCAAACCACGCGCAACGCGGTGAGAAGTTTGTTAGCACCCGTCTTGAAGCGATTCGTCTCCAAGCTACTCTGAGCCACCTCCACCGTCGCGCGAATCGTCGCCACGGTGAGAGGTAAGCGGAGCATTCCGAGAAAGCCCTCAATCAATACCCGCCATCCCGTCTCCCCCAGAAGCTTCCCATGAAGCCAGCGGGCCGAGACATAGGCGGTGAGTGTGACGAGCACCAAGGTGTTCGCCGTGCCAGGTTCGATCACACATTGAACAGCAGAAGCTAGCAGTAGCCCTCACAGGACCCATTCCCGCGCCGTACCCGGACGATTCCATCGCAGAAGAGCCCAGAGCAAGGCAAAAAAGACAGCCATGCCGAGGCCCGACCCATGCCCGAAGAGTAGCCAATCCCCCGCCACAATGACGGCGACCGTCGCGAGGAGGAGTTTGCTAGCGTTAATGCATTGTGTGTGATCGCGCTCATGAAGGCACCGTGACGTGCCGCCGTGAACGTTCTGTGAGTCCTGTGTGAAGATCGTGCGAATTGGAGGCAAGCCCGAAAGCGAAGCTTTCCTTGGAATGCCGGAGACTTGTCACCGCTTTCCGCGTCAGGGATTTGCCCCGGCTAGCGGGCTTCGGTTACAGTTAGACTCCCGTCCGCCTCGGCGCCTAACAAATCCGAACGCCCGCACAACAAGCTTCGACGACCACAAAGCAGTGACAAGTCACACGCACTCCATGGCGCTACGCGCCGCTGGCGGGCTTCGGAAACGGGAAGTATCCCCTTCCGAAAGCTAGCCTTCTAGCGACCAGCCATCGCGGTAGTTCACTTCCTTGAGAAGCTTGTCCGCTGCTGGATCATTGACGACCACTTCCTTCGCGGGATCCCACTCGAGGGCGCGCCCTAGCTGAACAGACACATACGCGAGATGACCTGGCGTGATGGAACGGTGCCCCGTTTCCGCAGGACAAATGCACTCCTTGCGCTCTTTGACGCCGTCGACAAAGTTACGATGATGTTCGCGTGAATGATAGGCTTTGATTGGACCACGGTCCGTCTTCTCACGGATCCACTCTTTGTTAGAGGCATCGATCTTACCGCGATCCACCCAGATCCACCCGTCCTCACCAATCCACTTCGTGCCCATCTTATTCTTGTTTGAGATGGACGAGGTGTACCCCCCAGCAAACTCACATTTCACTTCGTAATTGGTAGGACCATCCCACATGCCTTTCTCAGGAAACTCGAAACCGACACCCTCAACTTTCGTCGGGCCGCTCTTATCCATGCCCAGCCCCCAATGCGCGATGTCATTGTGATGACCAATCCAGTCCATCAGCTGACCACCACCGAAGTCGAGGCACCAGCGCCAGTTCCAGTGAAGACGATCCTTGGAGTATGGCAGGTACCTGCTAGGGCCACACCACATGTCATAATCGAGACCGTCAGGAATAGGCTCACCAATGCGCCCAATCTTATCCGTCTGACCTCCTTTGGGGAGACCAACCTCAACGCGTTTCACTTTGCCGATAAGCCCATTGAGAACAGCCTCAGCCGCAATGCGGAAGCGCACATCTGAACGCTGCTGCGATCCGACCTGGAAGATGGCCTTCCGCTTGGCGACTTCTTTATAGATCGCCTGCCCTTCACCGAAGAGGTGGGTGATGGGCTTCTGACAGAAGACGTCCTTGCCTACACGTAGCGCCTCCATCACCGCCAGCGCGTGCCAGTGATCCGGCGTCGCCACGAGCACAGCATCGATGTCCTTACGTGCGATCAGTTCGCGGAAGTCGCCATAGGCATCGCAGCCCTTGTAATCCTTGGCCCCCTTCTCAGAGTAGTATTTGTTCACCCGCTCCTTTCCCGCAGCTTGTTTACGGTCCACATCACACACAGCCATGACCTGAACGTCGTCTTGGCGCATGAACTGGTTCATATTGCCGTTGCCCATGCCGCCGAGGCCAATCACGCCCAAACCGACGCGTTCACTTGGCGCAGGGCGATCGCCCTGACCGATAGCGGTGGCTGGAATGATGGTTGGCGCCGCAAAGGCAGTGGAGGCTTTAAGAAATTGACGTCGTTGCATACGATTAATGAATTCAAGATAGGCACCTCTTGGCAAGCTGAAACTTTGTGCGGCCCCACCCCACTGACGGCCCTGCTCCTCTCGAAAGCCGCCGTTTACCAAATTTGAGAAACTACTCGCGCTGAATTATAAGTTCCGCAATTACCATATTAGCAATCGGCTGTTCCTTTGTAGTTTTACTACGTCTCAACGCAACTATGAAAGCGACTGCCCCCACCTGAAGCCCCCCAAAAGAAAGTGGACATGGGCCAGACTCGTCAGACTTGCTCGCCTTCCCGCAGCAATGGAGCGTGAGCTCTGCTAGCAATGTCATTGCGGGTCAGGTCGAGCCCAACGAAGCCAGCGGCTCCTTTCTCATGATGCCCACCGTCAACCAAGGAAGCCTGCCAGCGGTCACCGCCAAAGCTTGACGAACGGAGCACTTTTGCGCGGCGCAATTAAGTGACCCCGCCATTGGCGACTGGCCGTCTGATCCTGATGGCCACGGACTATCCAATCTCATTGAACTCGCGCAGGCTTCGGATCCATTGAACGCAGATCAAGGTAACCTGCCCAGAGTCACGTCAGTCCGTGTTGAAAAGAAAAGCTATCTCCAGATCGTTATCAACAAAATGGCAATCGCTCCGGTCGACTACGCAGTCGAAGTCTCATTCGACAAACGAAACTGGAACAGTGGTGAGTTCTTCACGAAGACCGTCGTCGATACGCCCACCCGATTACTCGTACACAACAGCGTTGACATGCACCTGTTAGACAGCCAGTTCCTGAGACTGGCCGCCAAGCTCCAGCCCTAGCGTTGACGGATGGCCCTTCTGGCGATTCATTCAGTAAGTGAATCGTCGATACGCCCATCCGCTCCTAGCCATCATGGTACTGGCGCTGCTCGGTTGGGCAGCCTTTGCGCTGGTCGCGTTGCGCAAGCAGCCTGAGAAACAACCGCCGCCACCGGTGATCCCGCGAGTCAATGTCGTGACTATGGAGGCTACCGAGATTCCGGTCACCATCACGGCAAACGGCACCGTACGGGCGCGCACCACCACACAACTCACCTCGCAGGTGTCCGGACTGATCGTTTCCGTGAGTCCTCAGTTTCAGGAAGGCGGCTTCTTTCGGAAAGGCGAAGTTCTCGTCACCATCGATCCCGTGCGTTACAAAACGCAAGTCGCTACCGCCAAGGCCCAGTTGGCAACCGCCCAGTTAGGCCTGGAACAACAAGAGGCTCTGGCCAAACGAATGCGGCGCGACTGGAAACGTCTGGGCAAAGGCGAGCCCAGTGGTCTGGCAGCCAATGTGCCTCAACTCGCCAAAGCGCGTGCTGATGTCGAAGCCGCTCAAGCCACCCTGAAGTCAGCTGAGCATGACTTCACAAACACGCAAATCATCGCGCCCTACACGGGACGCGTCCGCTCTAAGATGGCCGATATTGGCCAGAGCATCTCCGCTTTGGGAGCCATCCTTGCTGACATTTACGCCATCGACTACGCCGAGGTCGTGCTGCCATTGTCTGCCGCAGATGCTGGCTTCCTTGATTTACCAGCGTTAGGAAATCAAGTCTCCGACACCGCCAAAGTCACCGTGCATCTCACAGATGCTGAAGGCCATTCCTGGAACGGGCAAATCGAGCGAACGACTGGCATCGTAGATGCTCAAAGCCGCTTTGTAAAAGTCATCGTGCGTGTCGATGACCCTTACGGACTAAATAATCCAGGACCGCCCCTGCAGATCGGCCAATTCGTCTCCGCCAACCTTACCGGACGTGTGCTAGAAGGCGCCTTCAGCGTACCACGCGAAGCGGTCCTTCCAGGCGACCGCGTCCTGGTCACCAGGGATAACCTGATCGAGTCCCGCAAGGTTACCATCGCTCGCAAGGAGAGCGGCCGCGTCATCGTGACCAATGGACTTCAACCTGGCGAACGCGTCATTGTCACGCGCCTACCCTACTATGCCGAGGGCATGGAAGTAGAGCCTATCACCTCCGAGAGCGAGGTTCCCTCCGGCCAACTGATTGACCAAGTGAACGCACAGTGATCGCCTGGTTCATCCGCAATGGCGTCGCTGCCAACCTCTTGATGCTACTCATCCTCGCCGGAGGCATTCTTGGCGTCGCCTCGGTCAATGTGAGAATGTTTCCCAAACTAGACCTGCGTACCGTGACGGTGAATGTGGTCTACCCAGGAGCAGCCCCGGAAGAAGTAGAACGGTCTCTCGTCCTCCCCATTGAAGAAGCTGTCCAGGGCTTGGAAGGCATCAAGGAGCTGCGAGCCGAGGCTCAGGAAAGCATCGGAACCGTGCTAATCGAAGCCGAACGCGGCTATTCCATGGCGAAGCTGAAGGAGAACGTGAAGACGCGTGTGGATGCCATCATCACGTTCCCAACAGAAGCAGAGCGCCCCATTGTCGATGAACTTGTCTTTTCAGAGGAAATCATCCGCATCGCCATCGTTGCCGACACCGATCAACTCACATTGCGCCAGATAGCCGCGCAATCACGTGACGATTTACTCAGGCTTCCTGGCATTTCCCAAGTAAAGCTGGATGGCCTTCCCGATCTCGAGATTGCCATTGAAGTCGATGAAGAAACACTTCGGCGCTATGGACTCACCTTTGAAGAAGTCGCCAACGCGGTCCGCCGAAGCTCTAGCGATTTCCCTGGCGGCTCAGTCAAAACAGAAGCCGCTGAGATCCTGCTCCGAGTAAAACAACAAGCCTACAACGGCCAAGAATTCGAAGACCTCGTGCTAAGAGCCACGCCCGATGGCACACGAATCACCTTGGGAGACGTCGCCACTGTCAGAGATGCCTTCACCGATTCGCGAAGCGTTAGCCTCTTCGATGGCAAGCCAGCCGCCTTCCTCGTCGTCTACGCGGTCGGCAATGAAACCCCAATCGATGTCTCCAACAAGGTCAACCAATTCATCGAGGACGCAGGCGAACGCTATCCCAAGACCATCCAATTTCACTCCTATGTAGACGGCTCTTACTACCTACGCGGTCGACTCAGGACGATGCTCGTCAATGGCGGCATGGGCTTTCTACTGGTATTGATCGTCCTAACGCTATTCTTGCGACCTTCACTCGCCTTCTTCGTCGCTCTCGGAATTCCGTTCTCCTTTCTGGGCACGCTCTTCGTCATGCCGCTCTTTGGCATCTCGATTAACATCATCTCACTCTTCGCATTTATCCTCGTGCTCGGGATCGTGGTGGACGACGCTATCGTCGTGGGAGAAAGTATCTTCTCCGAGTTCCAGCGCCACGGCCACAGTCTCGAATCCGCTGTCCGCGGCGCGGAATACGTCGCGCTCCCCGTGGTCTTTGCCGTGTTCACGACGATGGTTGCCTTTGTGCCTCTCCTCGTCGTTCCGGGAGTTTCGGGAGACTTCTTCGCTCCGATCGCCGGCATCGTGATTCTCACACTTTTCTGGTCACTCATCCAGTCCAAGATGGTATTGCCCTATCACTTGACCTTCTGTCGCGTGGGCAAGGATGAGAAAGAATCCAAGGCCTGGCTCCTCAAGATCCAACGTGGCATCGCCAATGGTCTTGAGGCATTCGTAAAGAGATTCTACGAACCCACTCTCCGTGTGTGCCTAAAGTTCCGCTATGTGACCGTAGCCTTATTCGTAGGCCTACTGTTGGTCACTATGGCACTCGTGAAAGGCGGCTGGGTCAAGTTTGTCCCCTTCCCCGTTGTTCCAAGCGACTACATTGTCATCCAGTTGCAGATGCCTGTGGGAACGTCCTTGCAAGGCACTTCAGTCGCTGCCCAACAGATTCGCGACGCTTATGACACTTTATTAGATGAACTCGAAAAGGAATCCATCGGTGACATTGGTCAGCATCTCAGCGTCAGCATGGGGGGAAATCAAGGCTTCGACCAACGCCAGATTGGCGCTTCTAGCAATCGTGCCATCTTTGTCTTAGAACTGACAAAGTCCGAACAGCGCACGCTCTCAGCAGTCGACCTCGCCAATCGCTGGAGAGAGTGCATCGGCATCATCCCTGGCGTCAAATCCATGCAGATCATCTCCACCGCAGCGTTGAACGATGAGAAGCCTTTCAATGTGCAACTCGCTGGAGGGACCTTTGAAGACCTGCTCGCCGCAAAAGAAGACGTCATGCAGACCTTGCGAGGTTACCAAGGCGTCTTCGATGTGACCGACAACTACAGCGGCGGCAAGCTGGAGCTGCAAATGAACGTAAAACCAGACGCCGAAGGCCTCGGTGTCACCGCCTTCGAGCTGGGCTCTCAAGTGCGCCAAGCGTTCTACGGTGCCGAAGCCGAGCGTATCATTCGTGGGCGTGATGAGATCAAGGTGATGGTCCGTTACCCTAGAGACGAGCGAGATTCCCTAGCAGATCTCGAAAACCTTCGTATTCGACTACCCGATGGCCGCGCCGTCGCCTTTAACGAAGTCGCCGAAATTCAGTTTGGCGAGAGCTACACCACGATCAACCGCGTTGAACAGCAACGTGTCGTCAACATCACCGCCGACGCTGACAAGGACAACGTAGACGTTCAGTACATCAACTCCACGCTCACCACCGAGATCATTCCCAAATTACTCGAAGGTTACCCTGGCGTGAAATCGGCCTTGAAAGGCGAGGCCAAGTCCAACGCGGAAATGTCGGAAAGCCTGGCTAAGAACGGCATCCTAGCACTCATCGTCATCTACGGTCTGCTCGCCATCCCCTTCCGATCTTACCTCCAACCGTTCATTGTCATGAGCGTCATTCCATTCGGATTGATCGGTGCCATCGGTGGCCATTTCTTCACCGGTCAGAGCCTGAGCATGCTAAGCCTCTTTGGCATCGTCGCCCTGACCGGCGTCGTGGTAAATGATAGCCTCGTCCTCGTCGATTACGTAAACAAGGAAGCCAAGAAAGGCGTCTCCGTGCTAGACGCAGCTTGGGCTGCCGGTTCTAGACGTTTCCGCCCCATCATTCTCACCTCACTCACCACCTTCGCCGGGCTCGTCCCCATTCTCCTGGAGAAGAGTCTTCAGGCCCAGTTCCTCATTCCCATGGCCACCTCACTCGGGTTTGGGGTCATCTTCGCGACCGGCATCACCCTCCTCCTCGTGCCCGCTCTCTACCTCATTCTGAATGACCTCAAATGGCTCGCGCAAGCCGTCCTCAGAATCTTTCAAGACTAGTTTTTGAGAATAGTTTCCAGTTCCCTGTAAAATTTTCCTCAGAATCTCCTATCACTGGGGGATGACATCTATCTCGATCTCAGTTTGGTGAATTCCCGCTCTTACCCTATACCTGTGGCTCATCTGTCACAGCATGATTGCCGCGCAAACGCCCGGTGACGCCCATTGATTCTACGACTACGGCGGCCCATCCGGCGATCCGTTTTCCATGGTTCAATCCGAGAACCACCTCTACATGGCAGGTGGCTTTTTCAGTGTAAATGGATCAGGCGCGCTCAAGAATCTCGGCCGTTTTAACCTCGCCACCGAGACCTGGGAACAGGTCCCGGGCATCAACCGCAATCACGCCAACTTCATCCGTGCCCTCTCCGCCGATGACGAAGGAAATGTCTGAGTCGACGGAGATTTCTCCAGCATCGGAGGCACAGATGCCTCTCGCGTGGCCAAGTTTGATACGCAAACCGGCACCTGGAGTGCACTTCGCGATGGAGCCAATTC
This sequence comes from uncultured Verrucomicrobiales bacterium, assembly GCA_938082635.1. Lineage (GTDB taxonomy): Bacteria > Verrucomicrobiota > Verrucomicrobiia > Verrucomicrobiales > DEV007 > JAACDM01. Next base: position 1,041 of record CALLLI010000051.1, on the reverse strand, counting down.
AGGCCCCAACTCTGGGAGTGTCTACTCGGTCGCCAAGTCTGGTGACCACATCTACGTCGGCGGCTTTCTCTTGGGTGACCCAACCGCCCAACGATACATACGTCGCTACAATGTCGTGACCAAGAAATGGGAAGTGGACTCAATGGTCAAGTAACCACACTCGCAGTCGATCCGAATGGCAACATTCTCGCAGGCGGTCTCTTCGACGGTGGCCTTGCTAGATGGAACGGCTCTTCATGGGAAGTCCTCGGCTGCGGCGTCACCGGACACGTTCGCTCTATCGCTCTGGGCACCTTTGGCCAAATCTACGTTGGAGGCCACATCACGCAGGCAGGCGGTGCCGCCGCGTCCATGGTGGCTGCCTACAGTGGCAATCAATGATCCAACCTCGATGGCGGCCTCAAAGGCGGCGGCTCGGTCGGTGGGATCTGGGAATTGACGGTGGACACCGCAGGCAGAGTCTACGCGGCGGGAGATTTCGATCTCACCGTAAACGGAGATAGACAGGCTAACAAAGCCGCTGTGTTCGAAGACGGCGCCTGGAAGGGACTCGGATCAGGTCTCGGAAAGTCATCCTCACAGATTGTCAACACGGCCCTCGCGGTCGGAAACGATGTCTACTTTGGCGGTGTCTTTGCCGTCCCTTACGGCTCGGCCAACGCTAAGAAGAACTTCGCACGCTGGAACAGTAACGAGGACTTCTCTGACTACGTGCCTGCATCTGCAGGAGGCGTCATTCTAGAGGGCACCACACGCGAGCCCGTCGTCGGCGATAAGCACTTCTTCCTCGATTACAAAGGGCCCTCTGGTGATCCATACGCCTTCGCCCGCATCGGCGACTACATTTACATGGGAGGCGGTTTCCTCAGTGTCGCAGAAAATTCTAACATAAACCTAGGAGCTGGTGAGAGCGTAGTTCTCGCTCCGGGAATCAGGCGACAAAGCGCCTACCATCGGCTCGTGCGAAGTCTATTCTGTCTAGGATGAATTTTCGCAATGGCATAGCGATGACGCTATGATGCAGAAATTCAGAAAGCGTAT
>CALLLI010000050.1 GCA_938082635.1 uncultured Verrucomicrobiales bacterium | reverse complement strand
TATGATGTTTCGAGTTGAAAATAATCGTCAAAATAGCCAATTTTGACACACTAACAAGAAACTCGGGTTAGAGCCCATGAAATCCTTTTATGCAGCTCATGATTTGGAGTCTAGCAAAGTCTTAATTAATCCTTGTCTTACTCATGTTGAGCAGGGCGAGATGGACTTCTTACGCGGAACAGGAGCGTATGCTGATGGCCGGACGGTGGAGTTCTACGTCAAGCGGCAAGGTTATAAGTTTGTGTTAAATTGGCCGTCCCTCTCGGGATACTCAGCGATGAACTGGGCAACTTTCCTTACGCAAAAGCCGGCATTGCCCATGGAGTTTAGAGTCGTTGCTAGCAAAGTCCCTGCGTCGCCGAGTGGAGGAGGTAATGAAATGGCCCTGACACTGCATTCGTCAAGCGGTGAAGAGAAGGTCATTGGCTATACGGATTCAGCGAGTCTTGCGGGTGACGAGCTGGATCAAGTGTTTGCCTTGCATGGGGATTCCCCGGTGAAGCTCACCTTAAAGCTGGCCTATGCAGGCTACCGCGGCAGTGATCCTCGGCTCATGGTCACGGAAGTGGTTCGGAAAGACTGGTTGGCTTTGGCTTCGGCCCTGTGAGCCATTTTATGGAGTCCATTTGACGGCTGCGACACGGTGATTCTCACTGTCACCGATGTAGATCGTGCCGTCGCGATCGACAAAGACACCATGGGGGCGTGCGTAGTCGCCTTTTGCGCCATCTCCTGATAAGAGTGACAGGATGCGATTCTTCGGATTGTAGACACGAATGCTGTGGCTCTCGGTGTCTGCTAGATAGACTTGCCCGTCGAGCCCTACGCTGACTCCCTTTGGCCCCGATAGCGTGGCTTTCCTTGCTGGACCTCCGTGTCCGCTGAAGCCTTTCCTTCCAGTTCCGGCCATCCAATGCAGGGTGCCTTGCATGAGGCGCAACTGATAGAGTCTATTCCCTTCGCGCAAGGCCAGCCAGAGATTGCCGTCGTTATCAAAGTCAATAGCCCGTGGGCCAAGGAGTGGGGCGCCCGAAATTTGCTGTCCATCTTTGGGCAGAGTCTGCTCTCCGTTTCCGCAGACTGTGGTGACGATGCCGGTCTTCATGTCGACTTTGCGCAGGCGATGATTTACGATGTCGCAGATATAGAGATCGCCGTCTGGGCTGAATTGAATGCTGTGAGGGCGAGAGAATGTGGCTATCCGCGCCGGGCCTCCATCGCCTGAGAATCCTTGTTCACCCGTGCCAGCGATGGTGGAAATGATAGCTGTTTCTCTGTCGACACGTCTTACCAGATGGTTCTTCATTTCAACAAAGAAGAGATGCCCATCCTGGTCGAAACGAACTTCATACGGTTCGTGGAGTTGAGCCTCGATGGCTGGGCCTCCATCACCTGAGTATCCTGCGGTACCATTCCCAGCTACCGTGGTGATAAGTCCGGCTTCATCGATCTTGCGTATGACGTGATTGCCGGTGTCACAGACGTAGAGGCAGTCGTCTGGTCCTTTCGTGATTCCGAACGGATTGTTTAGCTGAGCCTTGCTAGCAAGTTCACCGTCATCTCCGTAGCCGGGCTCACCTGTGCCCGCCACAGTTGACGAGGTATATCGGTCTGGAGTGTCGGGATCTTTGATGGAAACCATCCATGACAACAATTGCTGATGAAGCTGATCTTTCTGGTCGACGACCTTGGGATCCGTTGAGGTAATGAGATTGGTATGCTCTCCAGGATCCATTTCTAAGTGATAGAGTTCATCCCGCTCTGGATTCAGAAAGTCTCGGATGAGCTTCCACGAATGCGTGCGGATGGCGCGCATGTGGGTACGGCTCTGGTGGTGGGTGGAATACTGAGCGAAGAAGGCCTCTGAGGTGTCAGCATGGCTTTCGTAAGGGATTACTGTTCCGCGGATGATCGTGGACGGGGGAAGCTCGACCTCCGCCATCTTGAGGATGGTGGGGAACCAGTCAAGATTGCTCGTGTTGCCAGCATAACTGGTGCCTGCCTCGATCTTGCCGGGCCAGCGGATCGCGGTGGGAACACGAAGCGATTGGTCATAGAGATTCGGACGCTGATTCTTTGGAATATTATCGGTTGCTGCTGGCGGTTCCGTCAGGATCCAATGACCGTTCCCTTTGTGCCAGATCCCATGATGCCCCATGCTGTATCCGTGATCGGATGTGAAGATGACCACCGTGTCCTCTCGCAGGCCTAGCTGATCGAGTTTGAAGAGCACTCGGCCAAGGTTCCGATCTACCCCATGGACACTAGCGAGATACTCACGAGTCATGCGCTTCACCCGCTTGGTGTCGAGATTCGGGTAGTCAGGATTGGGGATTTTAGGATCGATTTCAGCGAACGGTGCCCAGTCTTCCTCGTCCACTGGGAGCCAGCGGGTGTGAGGCGCACGTGTATGCCAGCACAGTAAGAATGGTTTCTCGGAATTTCGCTGATCTAGGTAGTCGATAACTTCATCAGCGAGCACATCGGTGGTGAGGCCTGGCAATTTCACATCGAATCCATCTTTCTCTAGAACGGGATCTTTCGTTTGCCAACCGCCTTCACGGTGTCCCATGAAGTAATCGAAGCCTTGGTTCAATGGGTGAAAGGAATCTTCAGTTCCTAAATGCCACTTGCCGATCAACGCAGTGCGGTAGCCGCTCGATCTGAGCAGGCGGACCCAGTTGGGCAGGTCCGGCGCCAAGCCCAGCTCGGGTTCAACTCTGCGATTGAGCCAATCGGTGATGCCAAGCTCTGAGCCGTATCGGCTTGTCATCAAGCTCGCCCGCGAGGGGCTACATACAGGTGTAACCGTAAAGCAATTCGTCAGGTGGATGCCCTCGGCAAAGAGCCGATCCATGTGGGGCGTACGTGCTTGAGCATGTTCGGAACCAAGCGCCCACGGGGCTTGGTCGTCCGTCTGAATGAATAAGATGTTAGGACGTGCCTGTGCGGCACTGCAAGACACGAGGATTAGAAGTAGAAACAGACGAACAGCCATGAACGAAGCTTAGAGCTTCGCCAAGGAATCGTCGAGCGCGTTCAGCACCATGTCCATCGTCTCCTCCGTCTCATCACCCATATTGGAGATGCGGAACGTCTTGCCTTTCACTTTACCATAGCCACCATCGATGATGAGCGAGTGGTTCTCACGAAGAAGCTTGATCAGGGCAGGAATATCCGTATCCTTGTTATTAGCCACACAGGTGAGAGCCTTGGAGCGGTAGCCCTTGGGAGCGAAGAATCCATAGCCGTGCTTCTCGACCCAGGCATGAACCTTGGCGTTCAACTTGGCGTGGCGTTCGTAGCGGTTCTCTATTCCTTCAGCCTCGATCTCGCGAAGCTTGGCGCGCAGTCCGTAGATGAGTGAGATGCACGGCGTGCTCGGAGTCATGTCCTTCTCGTGGTTCTTCTTGAACTCGAGGAAGTCGAAGTAGTAGCCACGATCCTTCTGCTGCTCCGCTCTAGCAAACGCACGCTCAGAACAAGTGAAGATGGCAAGGCCTGGAGGCAGGGCTAGCGCTTTCTGGGAACCTGTTAGCATGACGTCAATGCCAAGGGCGTCTACCGGCGTGGGCACCGTCGTGAAAGAGGACACGGTGTCTACGATGCTGCAAATATCGGGGTATTTTTTTAGCACAGCGGCGATGTCCTCTAGATTGCTAAGCACGCCAGTGGACGTCTCGCTGTGCACGAGCGTGACCGTATCAAATTTACCGGTTGCGAGTTTGGCGTCGAGCGCTACCGGGTCGATAGGTTGACCCCACTCTGAAGTGAGAGCCTCGGCCTCCTTGCCACAGCGTTTAGAAACGTCCAACCACTTGTCAGAGAAGGCGCCGCAACAGCAGTTGAGCACTTTCTTGCCGACCAAGTTCCTGATGGCTCCCTCCATCACGCCCCAAGCGGATGAAGTGCTAAGAAAGACAGGGTTCTTTGTTTCAAAGAAAGCCTGAAGCAATGGCTGGCAATCCGCATAGAGGGCTTGGAATTCTTTGCCCCGATGCCCAATCATGGGCTCTGCCATGGCTTCGTAAGTCTTGTCCGACACATTGATCGGACCCGGATTGTAGAGCTTGATCTTCTGAGAACTCATCTAAATAGGGTTACGCGTAGCGTCCGTAGTGGAGACTGGGAATCCCTGCAACCGGAGAATGAGTGTTGTCACTGGCCAAGGGGATCGAAATTCTGTATGACATCTTCATGAATCCTAATCGACGTCATTTCCTGCAGACTTGCGCCTCTACGGGTGCAGCTGTCGCGTTGACACCAGAGAATTCCATGGCCGCTGAATCTGATCTTCTTCCTATCATTGATACTCACCAACATTTGTGGGATCTCGACAAGTTTACACTGCCTTGGGTCGCGGGAGAGAACGAGCCTGCGGTGCTCAAACGCAGTTATGTGACGAAGCACTATGTAGAGGCCACCAAAGGTCTGAACGTGATTAAGGCCGTCTACATGGAGGTTGATGTCCGGGAGGATCTCCAGGTGAAAGAGGCCGAGCATGTGGTCGCCCTATCCAAGAGCGACGAGCATCCGACGGTCGCCGCTGTGATTTCTGGGCGGCCGGCTTCGGATAAATTTGAGGCCTACATCACGCAGTTCAAAGACACTCCTGAAGTGAAGGGGGTGCGTCAGGTGCTCCACGTGCCGAGTACGCCCGAAGGTTTCTGTCTGGGGGATCAATTCGTTAGGAGTGTGCAGTTGCTAGGAAAGCTGGACAAGAGTGTCGATCTGTGCATGCGCCCAACTGAGCTTGCCGATGGGGCAAAGCTTGCCGAGACATGTCCGGACACGCTCTGTATCGTCGATCACTGTGGAAATGCGGACCCGAAGTCATGGCTGCCAGAGAGTCTCCGCGATGGCAAAGAAGTTTGGCACGACGTCGATACGTGGAAGCGTGGTTTGGAGGCTTTGGCCAAGCAGAAGAACACTCTTTGTAAGATTTCTGGCATCATTGCCAGGGTCCCGAAAGATTGGAAGGCCGAGGACCTGGCGCCTCCTATCAATTTCTGCCTCGATACCTTTGGTCCTGATCGAGTGATCTACGGTGGAGATTGGCCGGTGTGTAAGGTGACGGCGCCCTACGCGGATTGGGTCAATGCGCTCAAAGCGGTCATTGCGGGCCGCTCCCGTGATGACCAGAAGAAGCTGCTCCATGACAATGCCGCAAAGTTTTATCGATTGGCCTAAATGAGAGTCTTTCTGAAGGCGCTCTGGGTATTGGCGATTGTCGTGACCCCGTGTCGTGCAGAGCAGGAACCTCTCTTTGACGGCAAATCACTCCAGGGGTGGGAGGGCAATGTGGAGACCGTGTGGCGAGTCCGAGAAGGGGTGATCGTCGGTGGCTCGTTGGATGGAAACCCTCAGAACGAGTTTCTTGCTACGAGCAGGTCGTTTAAGAATTTCCATCTTCGTTTCGACTACAAGTTGGTGGGGACCGAGGGCTTCATCAATGGTGGGGTGCAGTTTCGCAGCAAGCGTATCGCTGAGCCACCTAATGAGATGTCAGGCTATCAGGTGGACATCGGGGCGGGGTATTCAGGTAGCCTCTACGATGAATCACGTCGGCGGAAATTTCTTGCGGAGGCTAACAAAGAGCTGATCGCTCAGCTCGAGAAACCGGGAGAGTGGAATCAATGTGAGGTCGTTTCGAGAGGCTCACAGATTGAGTTGTTTGTTAATGGGAAACGCACCGCTGTTTGGATCGAACGGGAGGCCAATGTTGAAGACGATGGCCTCATTGCCCTGCAGATTCACGGTAACGGTAAGGCGGAGATTTCTTTCCGAGCAATCACGGTTGAGGAGCTGCCTGACAATGTTCTGCCTCCACAGGAGGAGATTCTTCGTCGCTTTGGTGGGGCCCAGCCTTCGGCTCCGATTGCTGCGTTCTCGAATCGAACGTTCTCTCCAGTCGATGGCGATGTGATCGTCTTGGCGGGCCAGGAGAACATGGTTCGAATGCAGGGGGCGGGGGAATTTGAGGCTTTGTTAGCTTCTGCTCTCTCGGAGAAACAGTTGAGCTTCCGGTCGATGGCGTGGGAGGCCGATACGGTCTACGAGCAGTGGCGCGAATTGAACTTTGGCGGCTGGTCGGAGCAACTTGAGGCCATTGGGGCGACGGTGGTGGTCGCGCAGTTTGGGCAGATGGAGGCGCTTGATGGAATAGAGCGTTTGTCAGAGTTCACAGCATCCTACCATCGACTTCTGGATGCATTTGCCATGCGGACGCGAAAGCTAGTGTTGGTCACCCCGATGCCCTTCGAGAAACCTCTGGCATCCCATGCCCCAGATCTGACGGAACAGAATCCCGCAGTCAAAGCATACGTTCAGGCCGTGCACGAGATTGCGCGGCAACGCGGAGCTGTCGTCGTCGACCTGTTTGACTCTCTCACCACTGAGCCATCTCCAGTTCGCCTGACGGACAATGGGATCCATCTTACGTCGGAAGGTCTTCGTGTGGTGGCTGAGCGTATCGCTAGAGCTCTAGGCGTCGAATCAAGCTCTAGCAGTGATCTTGATTCATTGAGAGTAGCCGTCGTCGAGAAGAATCGATTGTGGTTCGATTGCTGGCGGCCTTCGAACTGGTCGTTCGTCTATGGCGATCGAATCACGAGTCACTACGGCAAGGGAGCCGGATCAGCCCCGGATCTTCAGCGATCCTTTGAAAAGCAGCTCCCCCTTGTTGAGAAAGCTGATAAGCGGATCACTCAACTGGCGCGTGGGAATGGTGTTCCTTCTTTAGAGTTGCCTGCGGCATTTCCTTCTGCCGATGAAAGTGTGGCGCTGACACCTGACGAACAATTGGCGACGTTCACCATGGCAGAAGGCTATGATGTCAATCTCTTTGCGAGCGAACGTGATGGCGTGGTCAACCCGACACAGTTCTGCTGGGACGAGCGTGGACGCCTCTTTGTGGCCTGCTCGCCGAGTTACCCTCAAGCACTAGCTGGTGCCACGCCTTCCGACTATATCCTAGTCCTAGAGGATACAGACGGCGATGGTCGGGCCGATAAATCCTCTCGCTATGCTGAAGGACTAACGATGGTGCAAGGCGTCGAGCTGGGTGGTGGCGGTGTGTATGTGTGCGATTTCGATAAACTGTTACACCTGAAGGACACGGATGGCGACGGTCGAGCCGATAAACGTCGTGTGATCTACTCTGGCTTTGGGATCAGTGATACCCACCAATTGCTGAATAGCATCAGCCATGGCCCCGACGGCACGCTGTGGTTCACTCAGGGATTGCATGCGATGTCGCGAGTGGAATCCCCTTGGGGCATTGCTAGATTAGCTCGATCGGCAGTTTGGCGATTGAATCCACGCACGCTTCGGCTCGAAGGGTTTTTTGGCGGTGGGATGGCAGGTGCGAATTGCTGGGGCGTGGCGTTTGATGATTACGCTCAGGTGTTCCACAAGTCAGGAGATCGTCCGCATGGCTATTGGACCGTCCCTGGCATGGTACGCGGTGCCAGCTTTATCGGATCGGGATCCACCACTGAAGCCAATGCGTCGTACGGAAACTCGCCCGAGCAGTACCACTTGGTAGGACCACTCTTTGAAACGCCCCGCAAGTCGACTTCAATCGACTTCATCGGTACCAAGTCTCTGCCGGAAGACATTCAGGGCTGCGCTTTACTGGGCGGCTACTTTGGCCATGTCGTTCAACTACATCGGTTGGAGGATCACGGGGCTGGTTTCAAATCGACGGTTTTGCCGGATCTTATGTCCTCGTCTAACGCTGCCTTTCGCCCGGTGGATGTCAGTGTAGGTCCTGATGGTGCCATGTACCTCGCTGATTGGTACAATCCGGTCATTGGCCACTATCAAGCGAGCTATGCGGATCCCCATCGGGACAAGAGCCATGGACGCATCTGGCGGATCACGGCCGAGGGGTATTCGTCTATCAAACAGCCGCAACTGGCAACCATGTCTCCAAGTGAATTGCTGGAGCAACTCCGGTCGCCAGAACGCTGGACGCGTTATCAAGCGAAGCGATTGCTCTTCGATATGCCTATCGACGCGGTGCTAGCAGCGGCCGATTCTTGGCTATCCGACTTAGATTCAAGTGATGAGCGTTTGCTCGTCGAGCTTGTGGGCGTTTATGAGGCGCATGAATCACCGCGCCCCGAGTTGTTAGGGAGGCTTCTAGGGGCCGAAGATCATCGGGTCCGCGCCTACGGTGCTCGTGTGGCAGGCAAATGGGCGGATCGTTTACCGAATAGTCTTCAACGACTGAAGCAAGTGGTTAGAGACGACCATCCCAGGGTTCGTCTTGAGGCGGTTGTAGCTGCGAGTTATGTGTCCGATCCCAAAGCGGTCGAAATTGTGGCGGCGGCTGTTGACCAACCTCTGGATCTTTTCCTGACTTATGCCATTCGCCAAAGTGCGCGAGCGTTGCAATCGAAATGGACGTCTTTGTTAGATACTGATCAACTCGAGCTAGGTAGCCAAGCGCAGAAGGACTATCTAGTGGAACTTCGAGGCAGCGCCCCCGCGCGAGCGACACCAGGCGAAGCCGTTTACGAGAAATCTTGTCTCGCCTGTCACCAACCAGAGGGCAAAGGCTTGCCTGGAATTTATCCGCCGTTTATCGACAACCCAAGAATCGCGGGAGACAAGGATCGGCTGATCAAGATCGTTCTGCAAGGGTTGACCGGTCCCATGCAGGTCAATGGTGTCTCCTATGGCTCCCAGTCAGGAGCTGTGTCCATGCCAGCGTTAGCGGGCCTAACCGATGAAGAGATTGCGAACGTCCTGACTCACATTCGCAGCAAGTATGGGAATGGAGCGTCTGTGATTACGGCTGAAGACGTGGGCGTCATTCGGAACTCGACAACCGATCGTTCAACTCCTTGGACGACGTTTGAATTGAAGGACTGATTTATGAAATGTGTTTCTTGAATCTAATTCGATGGCTCAGTTCATGGTTCGTTCTTGGAGCGAGCCTGGCCTTCAGTGCGGAGTCAGAGGTGCCGTCGTTTGACGCGGATCAGTCTTTGCTATCGTCGAGCCGACAACTACTGGTCGTGGTCACGGATCACTGGGAATCGGTCGAGGGAAAGCTTTGGCTGTTTGAGAGGAAAGAAGAGGGGGACTCATGGAAACAGCGGGAACTGCCGTGGCGTGTTGTGGTCGGGAAACATGGCATGGCGTGGGGCATCGGAGAACATGGAGGCCCGCCACCGAAGAGGCTTCGGGTAAAGCGTGAGGGAGATGGTTGTGCTCCAGCAGGGATCTTCTCGCTTGTCGAAGCCTTTGGGAAGAGCTCAGCGGCGACGGCCAAGGTGAGGCACTTTCCTTACCGGCAGATGACGCCGAGCATGCGCGGCGTCGATGATTCACGGTCACGCTACTACAATCGAATTGTCGACTTCACTGAGATCGGCAAGCCCGACTGGCAGAGTGCTGAGAGCATGCTCCGGAAAGATCCGCTTTATGATTGGGGCATTGTGGTTGCTCATAACTGGCAACCCTTTCCTGAACGCGGTTCCTGTATCTTTCTTCACACGTGGAAGGGGCCGAAGATCGGCACTGCTGGTTGCACGGCCACGCCCGAGGAGCGGATGATTTCATTAGTCCGGTGGCTGAGTCTCGCGAAGAAGCCACTGCTTGTTCAATTACCAGCGAGTGAATACCGCGCGTTCGAGAAGCGTCTGCAATTGCCAAGTCTGACCAATAAGTAGGTTAGGGGAGCTTGTGCGGATTCTCATACCAAATCACCCCTAACTGATCGCGTTCTTCACAAGTCAGGACGTCCAGGTCGCCATCCTGATCGACATCGTCGAGCACAAGGCGATCAAATTTGATGCCTGCAGGACCTCCGATTTCGTGACTGTGCCAAGGACCTTCGATGGGGTTCTTCTCCCATGAGAGCCAGCGGATTCCAGAGCGCTTCCCGTGGGCGTTCTCACAAGTAAATACAACGTCATTTCGCCCATCAAGATTGATGTCTGCGATGGCGGCACTCTTGCCGGTGCCCACACCTTCAGGTAACGGAATGTCGTGGGAGGTCCAACTATTCTCCGTTCGGCGATACCATCGAATAGGGCCGTTCCGCTGCGCACAGATGACGTCGCGACGACCGTCTTGATCGAGATCACCCGTGGAGAGAAACATGTTCTCAGAATCGGCACCTCCAATCTTGTGCCGGTGCCATTGGCTATCCTGACGCTCTAGCCAATAAATGCCACGTGTGGGTCCTTTACGATCACTGTAGAGGACGTCTTGGTCGCCGTCGCCATCGATGTCGTCGGCATGGATGGACATGATCCAACCAATTTTGTGAATGGACTCGTAACGCCAAGCGTCAAGATCACGTGGATTCTTTGGGGAGATGAGCCAAGCGATCTCAGCACCGGGTCCTTTCCCTCCAACGAGTAGATCGATGCCGTTCTTGGTATCAGCATCCATTGGCAGGGTGTACATCCATTGCATACGCTTCCTTCCGGCAGGAAAGCAGTCCGTGGTCCACTGACTAGGATCCAGCGAGTGAGCCGGATCCTTTGGAGCCCAGTGGACGTACAACGCTCTCGTCCTGCCTTCACAGGCGCTCACCATGTCCATGATTCCATCCGAATCAAGATCTGCGAAGACAGCGTCTTCGCCAGAACTCACCGTCCCGACGGTAACTTGCGGCCAGGGATCTTTCACCGCATCAGCGCCTGGATGAGTGTAGGCGCGAATGACGCTACCTTCTTCCCAAGCAGTCGCAATGTCCGGTAAGCCATCTGCGTTCACATCTAGAAGTCGTACACCATCGGCACCTTGGGAACTCGCATCGATGACATGTCTGGGCCAAGCTGCATCTGCAGCAACCAAAGTATGGGTGCTTGTTAGCTTGGCGAGAAACAGGACGCTCGACACACGGATCCAAGGAGTCAAGAGCCTCATCGATGTTCTGACGATCGCCGAGTTCTGCCGGGTTGACACCTGCCGCACTACAGCTTGCGGATACGGATATTCTGATACCAAACGGGATCGTTGTGATCCTGCAGCATGATTCGTCCGGGCTTGCTAGCGAAATCCTTGGCTTTATTAAACTTACTGTTCTGCAAAGCATCCTTCCAAGAATCTGAAGTTAGATCGACGTCGACCGTCAGCGTGCCATTGAGGAAGTGTTGGAGCCGGTTTCCACGAGCGACCACCCGACCTTTATTGAATTCGCCGACAGGCTTCGCTCCTTTGTTTTCATACGCAGGAATTACGTCGTAGAGAGCGGCGGTTAGTCTATCAGCGCCGCGCTTGCCGTCAGGGTGCCGAGCATCATCGAGGACTTGATATTCTGCACCGATGCGGCTGCCGCCGTAGTTACCAAAGCGATATTTTACGCCACTGTTAGAAGCTTCAGCGATCTTAAACTCGAATTCTAGCTCGAAGTCCCCGTAAATTTCTTTTGAGAAGATGTCGCCGGATTTTTCAGAACGATAGAGCTCCTTGTTCTTTGTAATCACCCATCCCACACCTGGGGCCTCGCCATTTCCTTTCTGCCAGTGCTCGAGGGAATCGCCATCAAAGAGATTCACCCATTCGTCATCAGTCTGGACTGGGTTGTCTAATTTGCCGACGGTCCAGAGCAAGCCTTGTGTCACGAGGTCGAGATATGGTTCAGCTAACAGGGTCTCATTGTGGTGACCAAGCGTCGTGCCGAATGTTCGTCCCTTGCCATACTGATTGACCCAAACGCAGGTGTGCTGTTCGCCTTTTGTTGCACCTTCGCCGACTGCTAGTGGCGTGGCGGTGTCCCAAACTTTCTTGATGTTGTAGAGTTCTCCTTTAGGCGTCTGCCAAATGAAGGGTATTCCTTCCATGATGGGATGATCTGATTCGACGGTTTTGACCGTGATGGCGCCTTTAGCTTGATGATTGAAAGAGCTCACCCCTAGACACTTTCGCCATTCGTCTGTCTCCGCTCCGCGATAGCTATGCATGCTGCAATGAACTGCGACGCAGGCCACACCATCATGATGGGCTTTGGCGATCCGCTCAACGAAGGCATTGTCTTTCACGCCACCGAAGCATTCATTGTGGAAGACGACGTCATAGCCCTTTGCCCAGTCATCCTTCTCATAGATGCTGACCTTGTGATCCCGGGACGTCCCGCCTTCGTGAACGATGCTCCAATCGACATCGGCGCGCTCACTGATACCTGCGCTGAGAATGAGCTTCTGCTGGTCGTAGTCATGGCAGCAGCCACCGGTGACCATGAGCGCTTTGATTGGAGTCTCTTCTGCTCGTGTTAGCGCTAGAGTGGCTGAAGCGGTTGCGATGAGCGATACCAGTAATCGATGTTTCATAAGATGGGTGCATCTTCCTGGTGACGATTGAACCCGTCAAGCCTGCCTGGTACCTTTTGATCTGATTTCTTCGGTTTGGGTGCCTTCTCTGGCCAGATTGGAAGGTTCGGCGCGGCCTTGTGGTTTTCCGGCGCTTTACATCTGATGGCACTGGCTGGATAAGCTTGGGTTCATCATTGAGTTTACGTATCGTTATTGGCTAAACTGACGATATGAACTGTCGCGCAGCTTTCATCGGCCGTGCTTTGGGAAGCATCTTTTTGGTTTTTCGAGGACTAACGCTAACTAGTTTCGAGCCGGTAAGCGGGCTGCCGGGAACGTCGATCCGGATCTTTGGTCAGTTTGAGGCTAACGAGGATCTGGAGGTTCGTCTGAATGACCTGCCTCTGACCATCACCGCACACGATGAGCATACGGTGACGATGGCTGTATCTGCGAACGCAGAGACTGGCGTGATTACGGTGAATGATAGGTCGATGCCCAATCCGTTTGCGGTGTTGCGGGAGATCGTAGGGCGATTTGAAGCACCCATGAGACTGCCATTTACCGGTTTCATTGCGGGGACGGCAGAAGATGTGAGGGACGTTGAGGAAGATGGCACGTTCACGGCCTTGGTAGAGAAGGGGATGTCATCCTCGGTCATTGTGTTTCGAAGTGAGTCAGAACCAGCGTTTCTCGCCAGGAACTCTGGTGTCACCTGAAACCTTAGCCATGGAGCGATATATTCTTGTGGTAGGGTGATCCGTTTGATCCAAAGTTGACGTCTGTCCTACCTCAGACTGGACGAAAGGGAAGCGTCGTGGTGATCACGGGAGCCAACTTTCGGAACCTGGATAGCTCGCCTCCGGTGGTCACTTTCTGCAAGTTTCCATCGACCGTAGAGAAGGTGATGGAATCTGAACTCGATACTGATTTTAAGCCTCTGGTCGCGGACATTGTCGAATCGAAGAGCAACCGCCTGACGGTTCGTGTTCCGTCGGGCTTCTTGAAGCATTTTGGCATTGGGCCGGTTCATGTTTGTGTGACTCGACAGACGGGCGTGAGCGGGCATTCGGTTGCTTTTTTTTTGGGGGGGAAGGGGTATTTTACGATTATTCCACCACCCAGCGTGACTCAGTTGGACCCGCCGCCTGAAGTCAGTTGGGGGGCCGTGACCTTGATGGGAAAGAACTTTGTTGGGCGTCGTCCCAAAGTCACTGTCGATGGAGGCGTGGTCGAGGCTTCGCCAATAGACGACAGTCGCTTATTGGTCATTCTGCCTTTCCTCAGCGCTGACCAAGATCATAGCCTAACAGTTTCCTGAGGTGACGAGAAGTCAAAGGCATTCGTTTCCCAGACAACGCTACTAGAGCGTGAAGCCTCAGAGTTTGGATGGGTGCCAATATTCGCGTGTCTAGCCCGACTATGTCGAATGTCGAATGTCGAATGTCGAATGTCGCTGACAGCGAAATAAGTGTGAAGGAGGCCTTTCTCCTTGCCAATGGTGGGCTAGGGCGCGGCATCTGACTGATGCCGAGGGTCCCAAGGCGCCGGGATGGCAGGTGCCAGGTGCTAGGTGCCAATCAACGTGATGTGATTACCCTTGACTCTGATTCCAGAGTCAAGGCTTTGGTGATGAACGAGCCCTTACCGCCCATCGATAGGTCAGACCGGATCAACTTTCGTGGGCTGACCCTTGATGGAAGCAATGCTCCAGACGGCAGCGACGGAATTGTGCTAGATGGAACGTCGGACGCCGAGATTTCTGAGGTTACGCTGATAGGTTGGGATGGCGATGGCATACGAGTCACCAATGGAAGTAGTGGAAGCACCTTTCGGATGGTTGAAATCGAGAGCGTTGGTGATGCGGAGATCTTCATCGACACGGACAGTAGCTTTAACAGTTTCACTCAGCTCACCGTAAGCATGATGCGGGTTGTGCTGGTATCTCGATTTCTGGCGACAGCGGTCACAACACCTTTAGCAACGTGTCTCTTGAAGGCCTTGGAGGTCATGGGGTCCATCTCGCTGCTCGAGCAGATCGCCATCAGTTCGATCAGTTCACTATCATAGGGACCAGAGGACATGGGCTCTTCCTAGACGGGCAAGCTTCCTCCAATCGATTCACAGGCAACATCACGATGAAAGATGCGGGTGGCACAGGCCTGAAATTTAGCGGAGCAGGTGTAAGAAGCAACGGGTGAAAGTCTGAGTTTCGAAGGCTCATGATGCCTTGTGTGTGCCCAGCATGGGTGAGAATCAGAAGGGGTTCAAGTCCCCTGTGTGAAATCGAATGTATCATGAAATATCCGTTCAACGAAGTAGTGATCAGAAGCACTAGCCGAAGTCAACTGCGGAAGGGTGACCGACCGTG
>CALLLI010000049.1 GCA_938082635.1 uncultured Verrucomicrobiales bacterium | reverse complement strand
CATGAGTTCCACGGTGGTGAGTGATGGTTACGTCTTCGGTTTGTCCGAATACAAGCGCGGGCGACTGTTCTGTCTCGATCCCAAGAGCGGAAAGGTCCTATGGCAAACACAAGGCCGTGAAGGTGATCATGCTAGCTTTCTCTCCGTGCCTGGCCACGTGCTTGTCCTCTCTGAGAATGGAGGGCTGAAAGTAATTAAAGCAAATCCCGCGAAGTATGAAGAGCTAGTCACCTATCAAGTGGATGATGGTCCGACTTGGGCACCTCCGGTGCTGTTGAGCGACGGCTTGCTGATCAAGGCAAAGGACAAACTCATTCGCTGGAGGTTCAATCAATGAAATACCTAAGCTCACTACTTCTTGCCGTTTTGGCAGTCTCATCAGCATTCGCTGCTGACAAGCCAAACATACTCTTCATCTACCTCGATGACTTTGGTTGGCGCGATACGGGCTTCATGGGCTCGGATTTCTATGAAACGCCAAATCTAGATCGATTGGCGAAGCAGAGCTTGGTGTTCACGGATGCCTACGCGGCGGCAGCCAATTGTGCGCCTTCTAGGGCTTGCTTACTCTCCGGGCAATACACGCCCCGACATGAGATCTACAATGTGGGCACCAAACCGCGAGGCAAGGCGAGAGATCGAAAGCTGGAGCACGTTCCAGGCGTCGATGTTCTCGATCCGAAGATCCGCACCTGGGCTCATCAGATCCAGAGCGCGGGCTACACGACGGGCACCTTTGGCAAATGGCATCTCAGTGGGGATCCCTTGCCGTATGGATTTGATGTCAACGTCGGAGGCGATCACCGCGGAAGCCCACCGCGTGGCTACTACCCGCCCCATCCGAAGGCTGCTGGTTTGGGTGATGCTTCAAAGGATGAGTATCTAACGGATCGACTCACCGATGAAGTGGATCGCTTTATCAGGACCAATAAAGAGAAGCCATGGCTTGCCTACCTAACGCATTTCGCCGTGCACACGCCCATTCAAGCGAAGAAGAAACTTCTTGCGAAATATGAAGCCAAGCGTGCAGGGCATCTCCACGAGAATGCCAAGATGGCGACCATGATTCAGGCCGTTGATGATGGTGTCAGGAAGCTGATACGAACCCTAAAAGAGCTCAAACTCACGGAGAAGACGATTATTCTCTTCTATTCTGACAATGGCGGCTATGGCCCGGGCACGGACATGGATCCGTTGAAGGGCTACAAAGGCACCTATTACGAAGGCGGCATTCGCGTGCCGTTCTTTGTTCACTGGCCGGGTGTGGTCGAGCCGGGCTGGACGACTGAACCGATCATCGGAGTGGATCTTTTTCCGACGCTTTGTGAGATGGCGGATGCTGACGTGCCAGAACAGCCTCTCGATGGAAGAACCTTGGTTCCATTGCTCAAAGGTGACGTCGAGACGTTAGGTCAACGCCCTCTCTACTGGCACTTTCCAGCCTACCTGCAATCCTACCGGGGCATGACTGATGAACAACGCGACCCGCTCTTTCGCAGCCGTCCTTGTAGCGTCATGCGAAAGGGATCCTGGAAATTGCATCATTACTTTGAGGATGATGCTCTTGAACTCTATCATTTAGGTGATGATATTGGTGAGGTGAATGATCTTGCGATTGCCGAAAGACAACGTGCTCAAACGATGCTCGGCGAACTCAATCAATGGCGGGAATCGATCAACGCGCCTATGCCACCTCGGAAGTAGTCTTCTCAATCTAGGTTCAAATACTAAAACGCGCTGACTGGCCAGAGCCGGGCGGTGAAATCACGAGAGGTCGATCCGAACCAGCGACCGTCTGAGCTGAAGGTGAGTGACGTAATAGTTTGCGTGTGACCTTCTAGCGTTCTGATAAGGTTGCCGCTCGAAGCGTCCCAGTCCTTGATCGTCTTGTCTTCTGAGGCGGTGGCAAGTTGCCCATTCAAAGGATGAAACGCGACGGCTGTGATCTTTGACTGATGGCCGTCAAGTTTCCGTACTACCTCGCCACTGTCACTGCTACAGAGGTAGGCGATATTGGAATCGGTCACGCAAGCAACGAGTTCGTTGTTCGATGAAATCTCACAATGCCTAATATCAGTCAGGTGCCCATGAATGGAGAGTCGCGTTGTCATCTCACCGGTCGCCAAGCTCCAAATCCCGGCCTTACCATGCGCCCAAAGAAGGACTTGTTTGTCGCCTGGAAGAAAGTCGACGTGCTGCATGTGTGCGCTCTTGTCAAAACTAAGCAACTGCTCGCCAGAAGACGTCTCCCAAAGCCGCGTTTCGTTGCGATCGGCACTCACAAGAAGGCGACCGTTATCGGAGAATCCAACCATTTGGACGGTGCCTTCATGACCTTCAAGTTCATGGATCTCATTGCCTGTCGCGGTGTCCCACAGCCGCACGGATGTAGGACCCTCAGCCGATTCATGATCGCCATGACTCCCCGATTTCGCAAAGGATCGGAACACCGTTTTGAATTTTAGTTTCTCATGTTGCCCAGCCGCGACGAGACGGCCATCTGCACTCATGTCCATACTAGCGATGCCCTTGTTTACCTTGGGGAACGCTTGTTCAATTCGAGCGGTCTCGACATCCCAGACTCGAAGAGGTGCGTACGGAGAATCTATTTCAAGGCCGCCGACTCCGAGTATTGAATTGAAGGAGACTTTCGCCCTGGGCTCATCTGTGAGAGTCACAAGCTTCGTTCCGTTGGGAGAGAGTCGCGCGAACAGCGTTTCGTCGACAAATTGCCTCCTGAGATCATCGTCTTCGATCTCGGGCAAGCCCGTGAGAGAGCGCACCGGAGAATCATTCTCTGGATTCCATATCCTGGCCACTCCATCTCGGGCTCGGGTCACGGCAAGGCTGCCATCATCCGAGAATTCCATGCCCAAGACGATATCATCGTGTTTGAGAACCCTCGACAGGTAATCCATGGACGCCGCATCTCAGAGGCAGACGTTTCCGTCTTCTGAAGCGGTGGCCACTCTCAATCCATCGGGACTGAAATGAGCGCGATAGACCTTCTTTGTATGACCCTGCAAGACCGAGATACAGATGCCATGGCCCACGCTCCAGACTCGCGCCGTGCCATCAGCGGACGCTTTTACTAACAGTCGCAAATCCGGGCTAAACTCCGTCCATAGGACCGGGCGGTCGTGTCCTTGCAGTCTGGTCAAACGATCTCCGTTTTGCGCATTCCAAAGGATTGTCGTGTTGTCCGCGCCTGCCGTGGCAATCCAACGACCATCTGGGGAGAAGGCTGCCATGTAGGTACTATGAGAGTGTCCGTTGAGTCGGGCGATCAACTTGCCGGTGTGCGCATTCCAAAGGCAATTGTTGTCTGGATCCTCTCCCGTAGTCACGATGCGAACTCCGTCAGGACTGAATCGGGCCGTGGACCGGCTGCTGCCGAGGTGACTGAGCAAGGGCAATCTCCCCCATCCATTGCGCGCTTGGGTGGGTAGTGATACGAGGAGGGTGGCGCTGGGAATTTCTAACACATGCGCGAGTGAAGACTCGCGGACGGTTTGGGACGAACCGCCTCGACTGTGTGGGGTCATCTCGATTTGATAAGAGTTTCCTTCCGATGATGTCACTAGCCCGCAAATCTCATAAGCTCTAAAGAAGCTTGGTGTTGAGAATGGCCAACAATTTGTTAGCGAAACCACAACCCAACACCAAGCTATGACAGACTGTAAACACGACACCTTCGACTTTCAAGATCTAGGACGCCGCAAACTTCAAGCGGACTTCGGCGGCGGTCATCTTAGCAACGAAGGAGGTCTGCTCCTCATC
>CALLLI010000048.1 GCA_938082635.1 uncultured Verrucomicrobiales bacterium | reverse complement strand
TGTCGCAATTCTCTTTGATCCAGGCAGCAGCTTCTTCCTCTTCCGTGCCGCCGATTTCTCCGATGAGAATAAAGGCGTCCGTGTCAGGATCTTCCGTGAAAAGCTGAGCGGCTTCTTGGTGAGTCATCCCATGAATGGGATCGCCACCGATACCGACACAAGTGCTCTGACCAAGGCCAGCAGAAGTGAGCTGCCAAACGGCTTCGTAGGTAAGCGTGCCGGAACGCGAAATCACACCGATGCGTCCAGGATTGTGAATGTAACCAGGCATGATGCCGATCTTGCAAGCACCCGGCGTGATGATGCCAGGGCAGTTCGGCCCAATGAGAACGGACTTGGAATGCGCAGCTGCTGCTTTCACTCGCATCATATCCATGACGGGGATGCCTTCGGTGATCGCAATGACCACTTCGATCTCAGCATCGATCGCCTCAAGAATCGAATCAGCAGCAAACGCCGGAGGCACGAAAATCATCGTGGCATTACATTCCGTCTTCGCCCGAGCCTCCTTCACCGTGTCAAACACGGGAACCTTATCCTCAAACGTCTCGCCCGCACGACCTGGTGTCACACCAGACACGACATTCGTGCCGTACTCCATGCATTGCTTCGTGTGGAAGCTACCTGACTTACCAGTGATGCCCTGCACAAGCAGGCGCGTGTCCTTGTCTACCAATACTGCCATAACAAATTCCTTAAATTAGGTTAGGCTGCAGACACGGAGTCCACAGCTTTCTGCGCAGCGTCTGAGAGAGTCTCTGCGGTGATGAGGGCGAGGCCCGATTCATTGAGAAGGGCACGTCCTGCTTCGACGTTGGTCCCTTCGAGGCGCACGATGAGAGGGATATTCAAATCCACCGTCTTGGCCGCGTTGATAATTCCTTGAGCGATGACATCACACTGCATGATACCACCAAAGATGTTCACGAGGATCGCCTCGACCTTGGAATCGCCGAGGAGGATGCGGAAGGCTTCCTTCACTTGGCTTTCAGTGGCGCCACCTCCCACGTCGAGGAAATTGGCAGGGTCACCACCGCAGTGCTTAATAATGTCCATGGTCGACATGGCCAGTCCAGCACCGTTGACCATGCAGCCGATGTTGCCATCGAGACCGATGTAGTTGAGATCCAACTTGGACGCTTCGACTTCGCGAGGATCTTCCTCTGCGGGATCACGCATCGCAGCAATGTCAGGATGACGATAGAGGGCGTTATCATCAAAATTGAACTTCGCGTCCAGGGCGAGCACGTCGCCATCAGGAGTCAGCACGAGAGGGTTCACTTCGACCATCGAGCAGTCACATTCGATGAACAGCTCGTACATGGCCAGGAAGAGACTCGACGCCTTCCGGATCTGCTTGCCGGTGAGGCCAAGCTGATTGGCAAGTTTCCGTGCCTGATAAGCCTGAAGTCCGAGCAGCGGGTTAACAGACTCTTTAAAAATCTTTTCAGGATGAGTGTCGGCCACTTCCTCGATTTCCACGCCACCTTCGCGGCTGGCGATGATCGAGGGGCGCTCCGTCTCCCGGTCCATCAGGATCGCAAAGTAGAACTCTTTCTCGATATCGATCGTCTCAGCGATCAACACTTGCCGGACCAACTTACCCTCCTCGCCGGTCTGGTGCGTCACAAGAACTTCACCGAGCATCTTCTCGGCAATCTCCTGAGCCTTCTCAGGACTCTTTACGAGGTGCACTCCGCCCTGAAAACCGTTTTTAAAAGTGCCTTTGCCCCGTCCACCAGCGTGAACTTGAGCTTTGACGACAAATTGATCTGTTCCAAGGGATTTAGCGGCTGCGAGAGCCTCTGTCCCATTCGTGGCTGAGATTCCCTGAGGGGTAGCTACTCCAAATTTACCAAACAAGGCTTTCGCCTGGTACTCGTGAATATTCATGCGAAATGATGGGGTGCACAGCCCCTTCCAAGGGGCAACGCGGGCGGCAAATTAGGGGGCGAGATTCGGAGCGTCAAGGGCGATCTCGAAGAGTCGTGGCTACCCGTCAACCGCAGGTTTGGTCACGAAATATAGCCTCGCTCGGACGCTTTGGCGCTGATCGAGAAGACCTGGGCCTCGTGAAACCGGACCAGGCTGCCATCCAGTTGCTCACAGCAGTAGTATCCAATGCTGTCATTCAACTGGGACCACTACTTGGCCTCCCCTCCTTGAGCATGATCTCATAGCCCGACGACCCCAAAGAACATCCCATAAGGACACAACAAGCCCCAAGGAGAATCGCGCTCCGTATTATTGCTAGGATTGGGGCTACTTGCGTTTGATCGAAGGAAGGAGCTTGGCCACCTTCTCTTTCATTTCTTTACCCGGTCGAAACTTCACCACGGCGCGGGGCGGGATCGTCACCTCCTTCTCAGGATGGCGCGGATTTCTCCCGACCTTCGCCTTCGTTTCCATCACTTGGAAGGTTCCGAAATTGCGTAGCACCACTTCATCCCCATTCGAGAGGTGAGTGGTCACTTGATCGATGAACCCTTGCAGAATGTTGAACACATCCCTCTGCTTCATCCCTAGTTCGTCACTCAACTCCATGACGAGATCTCGTTTCGTTATCGTCTTCATCTCTTTTAAGCACACACGATTTAATTGGAAATTTAGCAAAGGAATTCGGGGGCAACAAGTTACATCGTAGTAATTGGCTTCATCTGACGCAATTTCTGCGCCAAGCTATCCAATTAATGCTATCAAGCGAGCATGCTTTCCCAAACGAAGCCGCTGGCTCAGGCGCCGCCCCTCGATGATCCCGAAGCCTTTCAGACAGCTCTCCTCAACTGGTTTCGTAATGAGGGCAAATCTTACCCCTGGAGAGACACGACTGATCCTTACGCGATCGTCGTTTCTGAACTCATGCTTCAGCAAACCCAGATCGCCACGGTGTTAGGACGGGACTATTACGGACGGTGGATGCTTCAGTTTCCCGATGTCGCGACGCTGGCGGCGGCTTCCGAAGATTCCGTTCTCAAAGCCTGGGAAGGACTGGGCTACTACCGGCGAGCAAGGAATCTGCAGAAGCTCGCTCAAGTGGTTTCCACCGAACACGGCGGAGAGTTTCCCGACACGCTAGAAGGTGTGCTCGCACTTCCTGGCGTAGGCCCTTACACCGCAGGGGCCGTACTCTCGTTTGCCTACAATAAGCCCACTCCCCTCGTCGATGGAAATGTGTATCGCGTCTTTGCTAGGTTATTCGATAGCCATGAAGTGGTCGATTCCACCGCCGGCCAGAAGCAAATGTGGGCTTGGGCAGAAGCCCTCGTTTCACCAAAGCATGCCCGCCTCTATAATAGTGCCCTCATGGAGTTGGGGCAGACCATCTGTCGCCAGAAACACGCCGAATGCGAAGCCTGCCCCGTAAGAGCATTCTGTCAGACACGCTCCCCTGAGGCCCTCCCCAAGAAAACCCCGCGCCGGAAGACGGTATTCCAAGATGAACATGTTCTTTTTCAGGTGAGCAATGATCAACTCCTCCTCACTCAGGAACAGGGAAATCGGCGCCAAGGCCTATGGAAACTGCCTCCCCGCCCTGAGGATCAGCTAGAGAAACTACCTCTTATCTACAAAGCTAAGTACAGCATCACTCATCACCGAGTAACCTTACATGTCTACGAAAGCCACGAGCTTTCGGTAGAAGATTGTGAATGGCAACTTTTAAGAGACGTCCAAGAACTAGCAATGCCCTCGCCTTACAGAAAAGCCGTGGATCAGCTACTCCAAGACAGGCAAGCATTTCAGCTGAAATCCTAGCACGCCCCGTCCAGACAAGGCGCATGCTAGATGCTGCCATCATACTACTTCTGCTTTGTTGGATTTCTATGGTATGCAGCTCGGGGTATCTCAGAGTCGCATACTGGAGGATTCAACTAACATTAGTAGAATATATTCATTCGAAAGCGTTTGTTTGAAATCCCCGCTCCATCACAATCGATTTAGACAACAACGTAGACCTGCTCCCATTACAACACTCGCGACTCGATTAAGGAGTAGCACCCCTCCCCCTTAAGCCAGGCTCTTCACTAGTCCTAGAGCTTACCCATTCAATCACTGGAGGCACAGGAAAGGGTAGCCCGCAATGAAAGGGAACCATCGAGATTCACAGTATCACACGGCGGCACTCTGAAGGAGCGAGCGAATCACCCACAATCACAAGCGACTTTCCCACCGCAACCAGCGTCTGATATCCGACACCTAAGCAGCGGCCCGATAGGCGAAACTACGGCTGGCAACCGAATTCTAGTATACATACTCAAAATTCATCGCATTCCCGTAATCCCAACAGGAATTGCTTACAAGGCTTCTCGAATTCAGGCATGAAATATGAGAAAGTCGCTATGAAAACTACAAATACAGCCTCAGAAAAGGCCTCCGCGGCACAGAACTCACCCCTCGTTACCGGAGCTCTCACGTCCGGTATCGGTGCGCTTGGCTCCGCGGGTGCAGACGCTGCCTTGGTCATCCAAGACATCAATCTCACCTCTAGAGAGCAGACAACCGGAGATGGCTTTGTCATCGATGATCCCTTTACCTTCGACCTCGATCAAAACGGTTCGGACGACTTCCCCATACTCAACGAGACTCCATTTCAGAAGCACGCATTCATTTCTTCATTGGGGAAAACCGCTATCGGCCTCGGCATCGAGGGTGGGCCTGACGGCGAAGTCGATGGGGCAGGAGACACCTCTCCCTCTGCGGAATTCTTCGATCAGTCGAAGAACGCCAGGGGAAACGACTTGGGCCCGAGGCCATTGTCAGTATCAGCGGATTTACTGATGTCGCCGCGCTCTTTGAGCAGAGCTAGGACCTCGGATGATCCGGCAACGTGAAAGGCACCTGGCTAAGCCGCTGGGTCAGACAATCAATGACTTCACTTCCCGTGGCGGCGTGTTTCCACACGTAGTGAACGACGTCTTGATCTTCTAACAAGACTTGCCAACGCTGCAGAAGCTGGCGGAGCTGATGCTTCTGCCCCGGGGCGAAATGGTACTCAGCCAAGATCGTTTCGAGATACGCAGGATCCGCCCAACGCGTGGCGAATGTATTGGAAAGGTCTAGCAGTTGCTCGACAGCGTCACAGATCGTGCCAAGCCGTTTCTCCACATGAAGGGTAACCGCCGTCTTGGAGAAGCGCTCTCCCGCTTCCACGCCATGATCGGAGACGATCTTGATGCAATGGACCAGCTCCGGTGAAGCGAAGTTCGACGCCGAGGCGTAGAAGCCACTCGCTTCCATATCGACAAGCATCTTCGCAGAGATCGCTGCCTGTGGCTCAGTCACCGTGACCAAAGCCTCCGACTTAAGTCCCTCGAAGATCACGGGAGGGTAGTACGCCGTTCCCAACGCCATATCCGTGATCTTATGGGCGGCTCGAGCCTCGCCTAACGAAATCGTGGCATGGCCAGCCACACCGAGGTTGAGCCAGGCAATGGCCTTCGTCGTGCGGCTCAATCCTGCCAGATAGGCCGTGGCGATGCCAGAAGCGTGCCTTCCGGCGCCGGTGACAATCAACCAGTGAAGCTTCGATCGGTCATGATAGACTCGGTAAGGATGATCACCCGAAGCCGATTCGAGATCAAACCGCCCGAGCAAGGGTGCAGCCTCGCAAGGGAGCGCGACGACGAACCTGATACCGAACCGAGGCTTGGACTCACCGCCCATGGATCAATCGTCGCCCTTGTAAAGAAGACGCATCGAATCCAGCCGCAGGCGCGCGCCTCCCATAGCCGTTTCCAACTCAGTCAACGCGTACTCAGCCATTTCGATCTCTTCTTCACGCACGTGATCATTGATAGAGCGCAAATGACGGAGACGATCGACTTCCATGCGAAGTTTCGTCCGCATGACGACTCGATTTCCAGAAATAATGTCAGGAACTTGTTCTTGCGCCACTTCCTCAGAATAGGCCTGCAGTTTCGGCAGAAGGTCTTGAAGGATGTGCACATTCTTCTGCACCCACTGAGGCTTTCCTGGGCGAACGTAGTCCTCCATCTCGTCTGCAGAAATGGTGTTAGAGTAATCCTCATTCCGATGATTCACAAGAACGCGGATCGGCGTGGCAGGGAAGAAACGGTCTGCATGCAGATGAGTTGGCGCAATGCATTCGAGCACGTAAACCACCTCCAAGAAGACCATCTTAGGTCCGGTGGCGTCCATGTAGGCGAACGCACAGTTCCCCTGCTCCGAACCTAACAAGAGATCAATAGCACCACGCAACATGGGGTGATCCCAAGTAAGAAACTGCATCTCCTCGCGCTTGAGTGCCATGGAGCGATCTAGCGTCATGGTGACGCCTTCCTCAGGAAGATTCGGGAACGCGTCCGTGGAGACGTGCTCGGGCTTGATGTGATAGACCCGCGGCTGAAGCTCTTCCACGGTCACGCCAAAGTGGTCGACAAGTCTGAGGAAGAACTTCTCCAAGTCTTGATCTTCATCCGCCTTGCTGATGTCGTCGACGAGTTTCAGCGCCGGCTCATCGCGGAACGAGTTCAACTCTAGCAAATGATCACGCCCCGCCTCAAGTTCACGCACGGTCTCGTCATGAAACGCGCGCGTTTGCTCTAGCAAGGTATCGAACTTCTTCTTCGGATAGGTTCCAGCAGCATCCACCTTCGTCATCAGATCAGTAAGTTCTCCACCGAACTCACGGACGTAGCGGTGACCAGACTGCTGGCAGGTTTCGAAGGCATCCAAGCCCTCATGGTACCAACGAGCGATCATTTCCTCTCCGCTTTTCAGAAGAAACGGTACAAAGATCTGAATCGTCTCCGTCTGCCCGATACGATCAAGCCGGCCAATGCGCTGCTCAAGCAGAGCAGGATCGAGCGGCAGATCTAACAAGACCAAGCGGTGGGCAAACTGGAAGTTGCGCCCCTCACTGCCAATCTCTGAACAGAGAAACAACTGGGCTCCATCGTCCTCAGCAAAGTAGGCGGCACTACGATCACGTTGAATCAACGTCATGTCCTCGTGGAACATGCCCATCTTTACATTGATCTCGGCACGAAGCGCTTCATTGATCGCCTCCACACGCTCCTTCGTCGAACAGATCAGCAGGACCTTGTCGTTAGGCTTGAGATCCCTAATGAAATCCGTCAGCCAAGCGATGTGTTCATTGCCCTTATCGTTCGATTTCAGCGGCACCAACGTCGCCTTCCGCTCAGGGAAGCCGCGCATCGCGGAGCGCCTATTTCGGAACATGACACGACCTGTGCCATACTGATCTAGCAAATCTTCAAGGAGCTTGCCTCGACAGCCACGGTCTTCCATGGCCGCGCCCTCGATGAGGTCAGCAATCTCGTCCTCAGTGTAGTGAGCAAAGAGCTTTTTGAGATGCTTCCAGTCATCATTGCTCATCTCAGAGCGGCCTAACAAGCCATCAGCCAAACGCGCGATTTCTTCGTAATGCGCGGTTTGCTCCATGAACTTGTCCAAGTTAGTATAGCGCTCAGGATCAAGCAGGCGGAGCCTCGCAAAGTGCCCTTCACGTCCAAGTTGCTCCGGTGTCGCGGTGAGGAGGATGAGACTGCGCACCTTCTGAGCCAGACGGTCCACCAAGGTGTATTCAGGACTGACCTCTTTCGCGGTCCACTCAAGATGATGAGCCTCATCCACAATGAGCATATCCCAACCGGCATCGACCACTTGCTGGGCACGCGTCTCGTTCTGCACGACAAAGTCCGTCGCGCAGATAACAAATTGCTCGTCGAGGAAAGGATTCGGAGCGACGACCTTCACCTCCTCTTCTGGCTCCTCCTCAGGTTCTGCCGCGGCAGCAGACTTGGCCGTCTTCTTCGCGGCGCTCTTCTTTGCGGCTTTCTTCTTTGCGGCTTTCTTCTTAGGAGCAGGCTTCACCTGATGAGCCTCTTCGCCCTCGATGGAGGCGCAGCGCTCTTCATCGAAGATCGCGAAAGTCATCTGAAACCGGCGCAGCAGCTCCACGAACCACTGGTGAAGCAGGGGTTCCGGCACAAGAATAAGCACCCGGCGGGCACGACCCGTGAGCGCCATCCTCATGAGAATGAGCCCGGCTTCAATGGTCTTTCCAAGACCCACTTCATCCGCGAGAAGGACCCGTGGTGCGTGTCTGGAAGCCACCTCCTGGGCCACGTAGAGTTGGTGAGGAATGAGCTCCATGCGCACGCCTTGAAAGCCACGCAGGCGGGAACTCCGTATATTAAACTGATGCTGCAGGACCTGATGACGGAGGTCGAAGACCTCCATCGGATCGGCATGACCTGCGAGAAGGCGGTCCTGAGGCTTACTAAAGCTGAGATAGTCCGCCAGTTCCGACTCATTCACCTCGATGTCACCGTCACCGTAGTAATAATAAAGATCACTCTTCTCTTTGATCTCATTGATCTGCATCCGAGAGCCGTCCCGAGTCGCGATGGCCTCACCCTTGGCGAAACGGACGCGTTTGAGCGGTGCATTCTCCACGGTGTAGGTGCGCGCCTCTTCATGGGCTGGAAATTGAAGAGTTACTCGTCCATGGACGACCTCTTCGACGATGCCGAGCCCGAGCTCGGGCTCCATGCTACTAACCCAACGTTGGCCTTTTACGAAATTCACAATCACTGATAAATCATCTAGTTATTCAGACACACTCAATGCTTCAAGTTATTTCACCATTCTATGCATTTGAGTGCTTCTGCAATGCCATAGAGCTTGCAGATCTTCTTAAAGGCAGGCTAGGCTCGCGCATACGAACCATATGAAAATAGGCTTTAATCTGTTGTTGTGGTCGACGCATTTCGTCGAAAGTGAATTTCCAATCCTGGAGAAACTCAAAGCCACCGGTTATGACGGTGTCGAGGTGCCCATCTTCGATACGTCGGATCTGGGACACTTTGAGAAAATCGGGCAGGCTTTGAAGGATCATGGGCTTAAGGCTACCGCCGTTACCGTGGTGCCAGATGAGGCACACAGTCCCATCAGCGCAGATGCCACTAATCGCAAGAGGGCTATCGAACATCTCCACCGCGTCGTCGACTGCGCGCAAGCCTTTGGTGCCGAGGCGCTTTGTGGACCTTACTACCAGCCTTTGGGGGAGTTCACCGGAGACGGTGCTACGGAAGACGAGCTGAGTCGTGGTGCTGAAGTGCATCGCGAACTGGCCACCTATGCGGAGCAAGCAGGGGTCGTCCTCGCAATTGAAAGCCTGAACCGCTTTGAGGCTTACTTCCTCAACACGATCGATCAAGCCGCCGCCTATGTGAAGCGAGTCGATCATCCGAATTTCGGAACCATGTTCGATACCTTTCACGCGAATATTGAAGAGAAAGACCCCATCGGCACTTTGGAAACAAACTACGGGGCCATTCGTCACATTCATATTTCAGAGAATGATCGTGGCACTCCAGGCAAGGGCCATGCCATGATCAGGGAAACGATACGCACAGCCAAGCGATTGGGCTATGACGAATGGCTGACAATCGAAGCCTTCGGCAGAGCGCTTCCCGATCTGGCTGCTGCCACACGCGTCTGGCGCGATTTCTTTCCCAGCCAAGAAGAGGTCTACACTGAGGGCTACCGGCTCATCCGGGAAACCTGGGACCAAGCATAACACACCAATTACCAACAACAATACTCATACCATGAAACGAATCCTACTACTCTGTTGCTTCGCTCTCCCCTCCCTAACGATTGCACAGGACGACTGGCAATCGATCTTCGATGGGAAAACGCTCTCCGGCTGGGACGGTAATCCCAAGTTCTGGAATGTCGAAGACGGCGCACTCACTGGCACCACGACAAAGGATAATCCCACCGAGGGAAATACCTTTGCCCTGTGGACAGGCGGCGAGCCTGGTGATTTCGAACTGAAGCTCAAGTATAAGATCGTGGGCGGCAACTCCGGCATCCAGTACCGCAGCTTCAAGCTCCCCAAAGGCTCAGACCGGTGGCGCCTCGGCGGCTATCAAGCCGATATTGATTCCGCTGATACCTACTCTGGCATCCTCTATGGCGAGCAGTTTCGCGGGATCCTCGCTAATCGCGGCCTTATCACCACGCTTGGCGAAGACGGCAAGCCAACCACCGTGGGCACGTTAGGTGATTCAAAAGCGATTCAGGAGCACATCAAGAAGGAAGACTGGAACGACTATCACATCATCGCGAAAGGAAACGTGCTCAAGCACTTCATCAACGGCGTGCAGACGTCTGAGTGCACGGACAATGATACCGACGCGCGTCGCTCCACTGGCTTGTTAGGCTTACAGCTTCACGCTGGCCCTCCCATGACGGTGCAGTTCAAAGACATCATGATCCAGCAGGCCGGCTCTAAGACGGTTGCCGCTGGTGACAACCCCGCCGCGAAGGGCAAGAAAGCAAAGGCTAGCAAAGCGACTGCTCAGGCCAAACCAAAGAAGAAAGATGCCCCTGCTCTGGCCAGTGAAGCGCGTGATTTCACGATCCAAATCACGCCAAATGGTGGATTCATTCTCAGATCTCAGCCTCTAACAGCCGAGGCAATGAAAGAAGCCCTCGCAGCTCTCAAGCAGGTCAATCCAGAGGCCACCATCCGGATTCAGGCAGGCAAACAGGGCTCTAAGGAGCACGCCAAAGCCGTCCGCACCGCAGCCAAAGAAGCTGGGGTTCAAGTAAAAGAGCGCAAGAACAAGCGTAAGAAGTAACCCACGGTTTAGAAGACTCTGACTCTGACTCACACTCAATCACACATGAAGATACCTACAGAACCCAAGACTCCGGCGCTCGAAGGATCGCGTCGCAAATTTCTCGGCACCTCCGCAGTCGCTGCCGGTGCCGTCGCCTTGCCCGCCTCCATCTCGGCTCAAGTCGAAGGGAACAGCACCCTAAAGCTGGCCGTCATCGGTTGCGGTGGACGCGGCAGTGGTGCAGCCAATCAGAACCTCACGACTCAGGGCACCAAGTTAGTCGCCATGGCGGATGTGTTTGAGGATCGCATGAACAGCGCGCATGACATGCTCAAGCAGAAGCACGGCGACAAGGTCGAAGTGCCTGACGAGAACAAGTTCATCGGTTTCGATGCCTACCTCAAAGCGATTGAAGTTGCCGACGTGGTCATCTTGGCAACGCCTCCGGGTTTCCGCCCGATGATGTTCAAAGCCGCTGTCGATGCCGGCAAGCACATCTTTTCGGAGAAGCCTGTCTGTGTAGACGCTCCCGGATATCGTATGGTCATGGAAGCCGCCAAGATGGCAGACGAGAAGAACCTCAAGGTCGTCGTTGGACTTCAGCGTCACTATCAGAAGAGCTATTTGGAAACGCTCGATCGCGTGAAGAACGGCATGATTGGTGACATCGTCAGCGCTCAAATCTATTGGAACGGCGCCGGTGTCTGGGTGCGCAATCGTCAGCCTGACGATACCGAGATGCGTTACCAGTGCCGGAACTGGTACTACTTCAACTGGCTCTGCGGCGACAACATCACCGAGCAGCACATTCATAACATTGATGTCGCAAACTGGTTCATTGGTGAAGCCATGGGCAAAGACTTTGCTCACCCCGTCAGCGCTCAAGGCATGGGTGGTCGCGAAGTCCGCGATGGCGATCCTAAGTTTGGTCAGATCTTCGACCACCACTTCGTCGAATTTCGCTATGAGAATGGCGTCGTCGTGAACAGCCAATGCCGTCACCAGCCAAAGACTTGGTCTCGCGTGTCTGAAGAGATCATCGGCACCAATGGCCGTGCCGAGCCTGGCAAGATCACAGATCGCTCTGGCAAGAGAGTCATGTGGCGTCACCGCGGTAAGGACGATGAGAATCCTTACCAAGTGGAGCACAACGTCCTCCTCAAGCACATCCGTGAGGACAAGCCGATCAACAACGCCTACTACGGTGCCACCAGCTCGATGACTTCCGTCTTCGGTCGCATGTGCACCTACTCTGGCAAGAACCTCAAGTGGGATGACGCCATTAAGTCAGAGAAGTCTGACTTCCCCGACGTCCTCGCTTGGGATGCCCAGCCCAAGGTTCTTCCCGGACCAGACGGCCAGTATCCTGTGCCCGTGCCAGGCGTGACCGAAGTTATCTAAGCTACCAACTCGCTTTGATTACCTCGGCGCTGCTTAGCACAGCCCTCTTTATCAACCTGACTCTTCTCTCGGGCCCCGAGTTGAAGAGTCAGGTTGATCCTTCTGTATTCAGGCTCACCGTGCTTCACGCCAACGGCGAGCGATCGTCGGGTACAGGTTTTCTGATCTCAGAATCAGGCCTCATGGTGACGAATGATCATGTCATCCGAGGCGCTACCCAAATGTTCGCGGAAGACGATGAACGCTCCCGGATCCCTATCAAGCCTGGCTTCTATGCTCGGAGTTCCGTTCACGACCTAGCCCTCATTCAGCTCGACCTTAGCGGAGCAGATGAAGGGTTTACCGTCCCAGCCCTGGAACTTGCTAAAGATACGAAAAGCTTCTACGGCGGTGAAGATGTCTTTACGCTAGGACATCCTTCGGGCGTCCCGATCGCTCGATTCACGAAAGGACAAATCAACTCAGTCGAAAAGGAACCGCGTCGCCTTAGCTTCGATGCCAACATCAGTCAGGGCTCCTCTGGAAGCCCCCTCTTCGATGGAAAAACCGGCGAAGTGATTGGCGTCGTCACCAGTTTCCGCACCGACGGACAAGAGTTCAACTATGCCACTCCCGTGGAGTACCTCCACGAATTGCGCAGAACAATCGACGCAAGCCAGCCCAAATTACTGCCCTTCCGTGGTGGCTTTGCCAGTGGCGTAGCAGGTATCGGAGGCCTCTCGATCAATCTGATCATCTCGCTTCTCTTCTTCCTAGCGGTCGCCTTTGGTCTGCGAAAGCTACTCCGAGCCGCCGATTAAAAAGCGCAGCTTTCCCTGGAGTAACTCTAATTCGCCAAACACGATCACTACTTCGGCCGCTCAGCTCGCCATTCTCCAGAAGCCACCGTTTTACCGGAGGCGTCGGCCACGGACCATTCCCCTTCCAACTTGCCCTCCTTCGTCAGGTGAGCACGCACGTCAATGATGCGCTCACTTTGGTAGGTTCGATAAGTCAATGATCCGCCTTCAAAAGCGATGCGATCACAGCGCTGCTCACCTTCATCACCCTTACTCGTCCCGGTAAGCAGCCCTTTCTGAATCTCAAAGACAGTTTCAAACTTCAGCTCAACGCCTTGCGGGATCACGGCAAACGAATGCCACTGGCCAAGCAACGGCTGCCATACCAATTCACGCTCAGCAGCGGCCGTGTGTTGGCCCAAACGTGCGCTTAACTTAGGCAAGAGCTCTCGAACAGTTGATCGCCAATAGGCGTAGTCGTGTCGACCGGGGCTTTCACGATAATCATAGCGAAGTCCACGCTCTGAAGCTTCGCGAATCCAGGAGCGATGCCCTACTAACCATGGGTCATCAGAACCGCACTCAATGAAGAACGCCTGCTTCGGCGAGGGCTCGTTAAGTCGCAAGAGATGCTGCAAGTCCCACGGCTTCGCATCTGATAGCGACTGTGTGAGAGATTTCACACGATCATTCACCTGAGAATTTGCGGCATCGCTAAAACTTCCCACAAGACCACTGACACTGCCACCTACCGAGAACATCTCGGGCAAAGTCAATGTGAGTCGGAGCGCAGCATGCCCACCCATCGACAACCCAAGTAATCCACGCCCCGCCGATGTCGCAATCGTGGGATAAGAAGTATCAATATGAGGAATCACATCCTGCAACAAAGAGGTCTCCCAAGCCGGACGATTTGGGAAATTGCCAAAGAAATCCTGTTCTCCATCAATCATCACCAGAATCAACGGAAGCCCCTCAGCAGCTTCCCTAATTCCAAGCTGCTTCCATTCGTGAGCATCGCCCGTGAAGCTGTGCAGAAGGTAGATAACAGGATGACGACGCCCTTCTTCACGCTTTTTCGGCAAATGAACCCAAACCTCGGCGCTGTCCTTACCAAGCGCCAAAGCAGGCACTTCAATCCGTTCAATAGCGATTGCAATCGTGCTTGTAACAAGCAGACATGCTAGAGCCGTCGCCCACCAAATCTTCACGACAGCGCAAGCGTTATAGCGTTGGCAACTTGGGCGTCCTGACGTGGAAAGACAGTCCGAAGATCGATCCTGAACAGATCTTCAGCGATGTAGCCCATGAGAGGTAGTGCCTGTAGACGAAGACGCTTGGCCAACACAGGAGCCTTGAGGCCATGCGCTTTGAGATCAAGAGTGATCGAAGGAATAGCGGACTTCGGCATCGTGCCGCCGCCAACTTGAGCAGTGCTTTCGCCAAGTGACCAATCCACGAGAAGTGCGTCTAGCTGCTTGCCTATGGCTTCGCCGCGTTCCCTGAGAGACTCCACGGTGAGCTGAAGCATGTCTAACAAAGGCAGGCCAGGAACAGAAGACGCAGCCCGAGCATCCAGGTAGGCTTGGGCCGTAGATTCCAGCAGACTGAGAATCAATTTATCACAGCGCAAAGCACGAAAGAAGGGCTCCTTCTTAAGCCCTGCAATAAGCTCCGCCTTGCCTGCTATCATCCCCGCTTGCGGACCACCAAAGATCTTGTCGCCACTAAAACAGACAAGGTCCACACCACGCTTAAGAATATCATTCGCCAAGGGCTCATGTTCAATCGGAGCTAACTGATCGGTATCGACCATGGCACCGCTGCCGAGATCCTCGACCATGGCGAGGCCGTGCTCATGTGCGAGGGCCACCATTTCTTCCGTCGTGGGAGACTCCACAAAGCCCTCCATCCAGAAGTTACTCCGGTGTACTTTGAGAAGCATCGCCGTATTCGGACCGATCGCTCTGGCGTAGTCCTCAAGCGACGTCTTATTCGTCGCCCCAACTTCGCGCAAGGTCGCCCCACTAGCTTCCATGATCTCAGGCACCCGAAAGCCGCCGCCGATCTCGACCAGTTCACCTCGAGAAATGATGACCTCTTTCTTACCAGAGTTCGCCGTGAAGAGACGAAGAATCAAGATAAGCGCTGAAGCACAGTTGTTCACCACAGTAGCGGCTTCCGCATCGACCAACTGCGCGAGCAACTGTTCGAAATAGCGACCACGTTTCCCTCGAGCACCTGAATCCAGATCGATCTCCAAGTTGTTATAATTGACCGCAATGTCATGCATACGCTGCGCAGCCGCCTCCTGAATGGGTGAACGCCCCAAATTCGTATGGATGAGCACGCCCGTGCCATTGATGACCGCTTGAATCCGAGCACGGTTCAGCTTGTCGATAGCGCGCTGAAGCTCACTCACAAACTGATCGAAATCAGTGACACCTTCCTTGGCCTCACGTTTAGCCTGGATCGCCTCCCGCACTAGAGTCGTCACCAACGGCCGCGGGATAGGTTGATCACCCAACGCTTTGAGCATTTTCTCGACTGCGGGTAGGGCGCGGGGATTGGAGGCACTCATGCTCGTCTTACGTTGAACTAGCTTGCTTCAGGACGCGGATCGCGATTGAGAAGCTCACTGAGAGCATCCTCTGGCGATTTATCCTGATAGAGAATCGCGTAGATCTCATCAATGATCGGCGTGCGTGCTCCCCGAGATTTCGCCAGTTCGTATAAATTTTTCGTATTAGGAATGCCCTCTACCACCATGTGCACCGACTGGGCAATCTCATCAAGCGAATGCCCTTTTCCTATCATCTGCCCAACTCGATTATTCCGGCTATGCGCACTGTAGCAGGTCACGATGAGATCCCCAACGCCGCTCAGCCCTTGAAAGGTCTCAGCTTGACCGCCGAGAGCCTTCCCTAGTCGCGCAAGTTCCGCGAGCCCGCGCGTCACAAGGGCCGCCTTTGCATTATCACCAAGACCAAGCCCATCTGCGATGCCACCTGCCAACGCAAAGATGTTCTTCACAGCGCCACCATACTCAATGCCGACGACGTCATCACTGGTATAGGTGCGGAAGAATGGCAGTGTAAAGATAGCCTGGAGTTTGTCTGCCACCGCTTGATCATCACAGCCAATGACCGAAGCCGTCGCCATGTGACGAGCGACTTCTTCAGCATGATTCGGTCCTGACAATACTGCCACCGGATGCCCAATGAAAGACTCAGCCAAAATCTCAGTCATGCGCTTACCTGACCAAGCTTCAACACCTTTAGTCGCGGATACGATAGGAACATCCTTCTCTAACGTAATGGCCTCAGCAGCAGCCACTGCCACATTTCGAGTGGCGGAAGACGGCGTCACCATGACCACGACTTCGGAATCCGACAAATCGCCAAACTCCGTGGTTGCCGTCACATTCTTAGGTACTTCTTCGCGTGGGAGATAGTGACGATTGACTCGCTTATGATTAATCTCGTGGATCGCTTTAGCATCGCGTCCCCAGAGCATAACCTGGTCAGCTTTCTCAGCTAACAACATGCTAATTGCAGTGCCCCAACTACCGGCACCAATGACTGAGGCTTTCTTGATCTTCATGGGGATGCTAGTCTACACTTTCGATTTCCGGGTAAAACGGCTCTCCGTTCCCCCTCGCAGTCGGGCAATATTCGCGCGATGTCGCCAAACGGCAAGCAGTCCGATGGCCAAGGCGAAGATAAAGTAGGCGATCGGGCGAGTGCTACCGAGAAGAAACGTCTGGATGCCCACTGTAATAGGTAGGGAAACCGCAGCCAGGATGGAGGCAACAGAGACGTAGCGAGTCCCCACAAAGGCCATGACCCAAGTCACGCAGCCAACGAGGAGCGCCCAAGGAAGCACGCCTCCAAGCACGCCCGCCGAGGTCGCAATGCCCTTACCACCTTTAAACTTGAGCCAAACCGGAAAGTTATGACCGAGAATGGCTGCCACCCCACAAAGGATCGGAATGAGCCCATCCGATCCTGCAAAGAAGTGTTTCCCAAGAAGAACGGGAATGAGCCCCTTGAGCACATCAAAGATAAAGACCACAAAGCCTAGCCCTTTACCACAAACACGAAACACATTCGTCGTCCCAATGTTCCCGCTGCCCTCTTTGCGGATATCCACTCCCTTCAACTTTCCCGCCAGCAGACCAAAGGGCACCGAGCCGATGAGGTAAGCAAGAAGGAGGACAATGGCAGGCTGATCACTCATGAGGACTTTGCATTGAGAGCTTTGATCACATCTTTCGTCGTGAGACAATTCATCACATCCTCTTTCCTCAGCCAGCCTTTGCGGGCGACCTGCACACCAAAGTACAAATGCTGCAGCCCATCCACGTTGTGCGCATCTGGATTGATGACCGCCTTGACTCCCTTATCGCGAGCCTGGTGCCACCTCCGCCAATCCATATCTAATCGCCTTGGATTCGCATTGATCTCAATCCAGGTACCTGTCTCAGCGCACGCATCGATGATCTTATCGATATCCAAGGCGTAGGGCTTCCTACGAAGAAGTAGACGCCCAGTTAAATGACCTAACATCGTTACGTGAGGATTCTCAACCGCCTTGAGAATCCGGGCCGTCTGATCTTTCTCAGACAGCGTAAACACGTTGTGAACAGAGGCGACCACATAGTCGAGCTGCGCGAGAATTTCGTCTTCGAAGTCCAGCGTACCATCCCTCAAAATGTCGCACTCTGTTCCAGCAAACACAGTGATCCCATCGTTGGCGCTATTGTAAGCACGAATCGCAGCGACTTGCTTCAGCAAACGATCGGCATCGAGCCCATTGGCCTGGAACGAACTCTTGCTGTGATCGGAAATTCCCAGATACTCCAGCCCGAGATCCTCAGCTGCGGCCGCCATCTCTTCCAGGGTGTGCTTGCCATCACTTTCCGTCGTGTGATTATGAAAGGTCCCACGAAGATTCTCCAGCTCGATCAATCTGGGAAGCTCGCCCTCTTCAGCAGCTTCGATCTCGCCAGCGTTCTCGCGCAATGCCGGTTCCACATAATCCAGATCCAGCGCCCAGTAGAGATCCTGCTCCGTATAAATAGGCTTTAGCTTTGCAGCTTCGCGTCCTTCGATAGGTGCTAGTCGATACTCATTCAAGGTGTAGCCACGATCACGGGCTCGCCCACGAATCGCCACATTGTGCTCCTTACTACCAGTGAAATAATTGAGAGCAAAGGGAAACTCTTTGCTAGAAACTGCGCGCAAATCACACTGCAAACCACGGTCCAAATACACACTCGACTTTGTGCCTCCGTGGACAATGACACTCTGCACGGCTTCACGGTTCACAAAGAAACTCATCACCTCGCCAGCCAGCTTCGTGGAGACAATGAAATCGAGATCATGCACCGTCTCCTTTCCACGCCTAACACTGCCCGCGGCCTCTACTTGATCGACAGCCGGATGCGCTCGCAAATCTTCCAGCATGGCACGGACCGCAGGCATGACATCGCCTAACAAGAAGCGGTCAGCATGAGCTTCGCGGAACGCGATCGCTTCCAGGATCTTCTCACAGGTCTTCTTGCCAAAGCCGGTCAAGCTCGACGCTTCCCCAGACTCACAAACACGCTTAAGATCAGCAATGGAAGCAACCTCAAGTTCGTTGTAGAGCGCCTTGATCTTCTTAGGGCCAACTCCAGTAATGGAGAAGAGTTCAAAGATTGTGTCAGGAAACTCCTTCTTCAGGTTCTGATGGTACTCCATCGCCCCCTCATCCACGAGTTGATGCACCTTCTCAGCCAGAGCCTTGCCAAAGCCCTTGATGTCAGAAAGCTCGTTATCCCGAGCCTTCTGCAGGAAATCATCACCATAGCCCGTGATCACATCCGCCCCATTTCGATAGGCTCGGATCTTGAAAGGATTCTCCCCTTTCAGCTCTAGAAGAAGGGCGATCTCCTCCAAAATATCGGTGATGTCCTCGCGCGTCATAGTTCACCCATTCTTTAGGCCAGTCGCTGAAATCAGGCAACGGGTTACTCGGACACCGCAGCAGAGAAACCATGCCGAGCGAGATGCTCACCCAGCTCATCCATGGGCAAGCCAACCACATTGGTCCACGATCCCTCGACGGCCTGAAGGACGAGGTTGCCATGTTCTTGAGCGGCATACCCACCAGCTTTGTCTAAGGGATCGATCTTCGCCAAATAGGCGCGAACTTCGTCATCAGTAAGCGCTTTGAAGGTCACGTTCGTGATGACGTGGAACGTCTCATCGATGCCCGATGCCTCACATACCATGGCGACACCCGAGCACACCTGATGCGTCCGCCCTGCGAGGCTGGTGACCATCCGAACCGCTTCCTCAAGATCGCTTGGCTTACCTAACGGAGCCCCATCAAGATACACCAATGTATCAGCACCGATAACAAAAGCGTCAGGATATCGTGCCGCCACATGCTTTGCTTTGAGCGCCGCATTGGCACACGTCAACTCAGGTGGCCTGAGAGAAGCATCCATGGCTTCTTCCACACCGGCGGGAATGACTTCGTAGGCGTAACCTGCATCCCGCATGAGATCGACGCGACGCGGCGATTGGGAGCCTAGAATGAGGCGATGCATGACGTGCGAGCCTACGCGGCGTCTTTGCTGGCTTTCTTACGGAAGGTCGCCGGACGTTTGCCTTCGACGACTGCACGATTGATACGGACGGTGTCCACATCATCACGGCTAGGAAGCTCATACATCACATCGAGCATGAGCTTCTCAAAGATCGACCGCAGCGCTCGTGCGCCAGTTCCACGCCGAACAGCCTCAGAAGCCAGCGCCTGGAGGCCATCTTTAGTCATACCGAGCTTGACACCTTCCATCGCGACAAGCTTGGCATACTGCTTCACCAAAGCGTTCTTGGGCTCCGTAAGGATACGCACAAGCTCAGCTTCAGTCAGCCTAGAAAGAGTGCAAATGACAGGAAGACGACCAATGAACTCTGGAATGAGCCCGAAGCCTAACAAGTCTTCTTGCTCAACCTTCTTGAGATCGCGCGCCTCTTCAGGATCGGCCCTACTGCCCGGACTATTAAATCCTAGCACATTCTTACCTAAGCGACGAGCAATAACGTCTTCTAGTCCCACGAAAGCCCCGCCGCAAATGAAGAGAATCTTCTCCGTGTTGACCTGAATGTATTCTTGCTGCGGATGTTTGCGACCACCCTGTGGTGGCACGTTGCAAACCGTGCCTTCGAGAATCTTGAGAAGCGCCTGCTGCACACCTTCACCGGAAACGTCGCGAGTGATGCTAACATTCTCCGTCTTACGGCCAATCTTATCGATCTCATCAATGTAGATGATCCCGAGCTCAGCACGCCCCACATCGTAATCAGCCGACTGCAAGAGACGAAGGACGATATTCTCCACATCCTCGCCCACATAACCAGCTTCCGTTAGTGTCGTAGCATCTACGATCGAAAAGGGAACATTCAAGACACGAGCAAGGGTCTTCGCTAACAACGTCTTACCAGAACCTGTCGGCCCGATAAGAACAATGTTACTCTTCTCGATCTCGACTTCATTGAAGTCTCCCAAGGTGGAATCCGAGAAGGTAGATTGCGAGATACGCTTGTAATGATTATGAACGGCCACGGAAAGCACGCGCTTGGCGTGTTCTTGACCGATGACGTAATCATCAAGGCGAGTACAAAGATCCTGCGGGCTCGGAATTTCCCATTCAGGATTGTAACTCTCTTTCTCGCCTAGCTCTTTATCGAGAATGTCTTTGCAGACATTGAT
This sequence comes from uncultured Verrucomicrobiales bacterium, assembly GCA_938082635.1. Taxonomy (GTDB): domain Bacteria; phylum Verrucomicrobiota; class Verrucomicrobiia; order Verrucomicrobiales; family DEV007; genus JAACDM01. The sequence goes on along the minus strand of CALLLI010000048.1, from coordinate 9,930 downwards.
GCAGCTATCGCAAATGTAGACACCCGGGCCCGCGATGAGTTTCTGGACTTCAGAATGACTCTTTCCGCAGAAAGAGCACATGGTGAGTTTCGAAGCACGAGCCATAGATGAATAAGTGTGGATTGACCTCCGTTCCCGGAAGGCGCTATTCTAGAATACGACGGATTCTAGGATTTGTCGTCTGATCCTTCAGAATCTTCCTTCTTCTTCTCAGCTGACTCTGTGTTCTCCAGGACTTCGTCGACCAAGCCATAAGCTTTGGCCTCTTCCGCCGTCATGTAGTAGTCACGATCGGCGTCTTTCTCCACCTCCTCTGGCGTCTTGCCAGTGTGCTTGGCGAGGATCTTATTCAAGCGCTTCTTCAGGCGATACATGTATTCCACCGTGCGCTCGACGTCGCTAGCGGTGCCTTGAGCCCCACCGGAGACCTGGTGAATCATGATATCCGAGTTTGGCAGCGCGTATCGCTTGCCCGTGGTGCCGGCTGCGAGGAGGACGGCTCCCATGCTCGCGGCAATCCCGATACAGTAGGTGTTCACGTTGCAGGTGAGAAACTGCATCGTGTCATACATGGCAAGGCCAGCAGACACGGAACCACCAGGAGAATTGATGTAGAGATTGATGTCCTTCTGCGGGTCTTGCATTTGCAAGAAGAGCAGCTGAGCGATGACGATGTTAGCCACCTGATCATCAATGGGCGTGCCCAAGAAGACGATGCGATCCTTGAGCAAACGAGAATAAACGTCATACACGCGCTCTCCTCGAGCGTCCGACTCGATCACCGTCGGCACGATGTAATTCTGTGGGGACGCTTGTCCCATGACGGAGGCTGACAAATCGGTCGGTAAATTCATGATGACTAGTAGGGTGGAATGGGAGTTAGGCCGTGGCACTCTCGTCCCACAATTGGTCGATAGCGTTCTGGTCCTCGTCGAAGGTGACGCTAGCGTTCTCCTTCACGAAATCAAGAGCCTTGCCGAAGAGGATCTCCTCAGCGATGGAATTGAGCTGCCCATTTTCACGAAGAATACGAATCGCTTTCTTGGGACTCATGCGTGCTTGGGTCGCCATCATTTGAATGCGTTGCATCACCTCTTGATCGTTCACTTTAAGCCCCTCGGCTTGTGAAATCTGATTGAGAATGAACTTCGCTTTTACATCGCGACGCCCCATGGCGGCGGCGGCATCCACGATCTCGTCCTCTTTCTCAACGAGCATGTTCTCATCCACACCACGCTGCTGGCTGTCATTCACGATGCGATTGACGTGACTCTGCGTCTCCTGAGCGACCATGGTCTCGGGAAGGTCAAATTCAATCAAGGTGTGAAGATACTCCATGGCCTTCTGAGTCTTGGTGGATTCCACATGCTGCTTAGCCTCTTGCTCCAGGCGCTCACGGATGTCTTTGGTGAAGTCCTCGGTCGACTCAAACTCACCTCGTGACGCCTCTTTCACCTTCTCATCCGTAAACTCCGGCGGGTCCTTGCGCATGATCTTCGTCAGCTTGACCGCGTAATCGACTTCCTTTCCCTTCAAGTCTTCCTCACCGAAATCTTCCGGCAGGGTCAGCTTGAACTCAAATTCATCACCTGGCTTGTGATCGAGCAATTCGCCGCAGAATCCAGGCAAAAAAGCTTCCTCATCCATGTACATCCAGGCTTCGTCACGCTCGAAGAAGCCGCGATACATCGGTGGAGAGTCTTCCTTCACGAGAGGCTCACCATCTAAAGTCGCCTTGTAGTCGACCACCGCATACTGGCCCATTTCGAGAGCCCCCTCTTCGACATCGGCGTAATCAGCGTGCTGATCCCTCCAACGCTCGATCAGTTTCTCGACATGCTCATCCGTCACGTCTTCCTTAGGAAGCTCGATCGGAATGCCTTTGTAATCAGGCAATTCAAAGGACGGCGCCACAAGTAGCTCAGCGCGCAAGGTGTAAGTCTCATCCACATTGGAGGTCATTTCCTCCTTCATCACGGCCAAGACGTGCATGTCTTCTTTCTGACGAGCCTCAGACATCGCCTGCTCGCCTAGCTTCTTCTCCACCTCTTCTTTAATACCTGGAGCGAAACGCTTCTCGATCAGCTTGCGAGGCACCTTTCCGGGACGGTAACCAGGCACTTTGGCATGCATGAGGAACTGCTTCGTCACTCCTTCTTGGGCCACCTTGACGGTTTCCGCTGGAATCTCGATGGTCAGAGTCGCCTGGCATTTCTCGCCTTGAGTGAGGTTGATAGTCATGGGTGTGTTGAGGAAATAAAGTCTGTCAAATTCTGAGGCTCTACCCCGCCTGGGCGGAACGGATGGCAAACCTAGGAGCGCTTTCCAGATTTGACAACGCACGAAGCCGTAATTTGGAACCCCTTCTCAGATCTTGGTTGGCGGACCGCTCCCAGGTCGCCAAGCAGGCTCCTTCCGTTGACTCTCAGCGGGTTCGAGCATCTCCTAGTCCGCTATGAACCTACCGAACGGCTTTGGCGTGATCTTCGACTGGGACGGCGTCGTCATCGATTCCGAGAAATTTCACCGTCGCAGCTGGGAAGCCCTCCAGGCAGAAGAGAACCTCACGATGGAGGACGGAGCCTTCGAAATCTCCTTCGGCATGCGAAATGAACAAATCATCCCAAACGTATTTAAATGGGCCGCACCAGACGATACCGCACGCATCCAAGCCCTAGCAGATCGCAAAGAATCGCTCTACCGTGAACTCATCCGAGCCGAAGGCATCGAGCCGCTCCCCGGCGTGGTCACCTTGCTAGACGAACTCGCCACCGCAGGCGTGCCAACCTCCGTAGGCTCATCCACACCACGCGCAAACATCGACGCCGTGATGGACGTGATCGGCGTCACCGACAAGTTTCGTGAAGTCGTCGCCGCTGGCGATGTCTCCTATGGCAAGCCAAATCCCGAAGTCTTCCTAACAGCTGCCTCACGCCTTGGTTGCACGCCGGGAAACAGCGTCGTCATCGAAGACGCTCAAGTTGGCATTCAAGCAGGCAAGGCCGGCGGGTTCAACGTGCTCGCCGTGGCCACGACCCATGCCGCGGAAGAACTGTCTGCGGCAGACGTCTGCTATCCGAATCTCGCCTCGGTAACGCTACGCACGTTGCTAGACTTAGTGAATCCGTGAGTTCTGCGGAACCACAGTTGCTAAAGAGCCTCACCCCGCAGCAGCGATCCACAGCCGAGGCCATACTATCACGATCCGAAATCGACACTCTTCCCGCCAAAACCCTCGAGACTGCTCTGGCATTGATTCACGTGCAGGCCGATCAGGCAACGGCCAACCTCCTCTCCGTCCTCGCCCGCACAGTCGTCTTCGTGCTATTGAAAGATCCCCAAGACTGGAAGACCCTACTCATCTTGGAAAACGAAAGCGGCGACTACTACCTCGGCGCCTTCAGCTCAGAAGCTCAGGCCGAAACCGCCCGCCAAGACTACGGCATGTTCTATCAGATTACCGCCATCGATGTCGCGCTGCTTTGCCACAGCCTGAGCGGAGCCCTCGGACTGGCTCTGAACCCCCACGACGACGTGCTGTCCTTCGAGATCTCTCCCGAGATCTTCACGCACTTTAGAAAATCCCAGGCAGAAAGAGGCGAGCCCATTCAGGGGAGCTACTACTCCGTGCTCGCAGGCCAGTCTGGTTATCATGCCATCCGCGTCGACAGCGTCACACCAACCTTGATCAAACTCACCTGGATTGAGACCGGCTGGCCCATGCGCCCTCACCGCATCGATTCGAACGCTCTCGCAAAGCACCCTTCCGTACCGTGTGAGGCCAGCCCCAAAGCTTTCCAAAAGTGGCTACCGTTGGCTTCCGAATGACGGTTAAAAGCCTACCCAATTGCAGCCAGCAAGAATACTGCGGTCAGCGCCAGCCACAGTAAGCTGAAGGCGATATAAACGGCTCTCCGTCAGATTGGCTGGGTGAAACCCTGACCGAATGAGACGATTGGGCATTGCTTGCATTCACATTACTGACTCACAATAAACGGTTTACGGCGCAGGCCTAGAGGCTTCGGACTCCAAGGCTTCGGTCGCCATACTTTGAGCCCAGTCGTAGATGGGATTCGGTGAGGCAGGGATTTTCTAGGGAACCAGAAAGAGCCTTCTCCTGTAGACTGAAACTGGTTCATGTTGGCCCAGCCGCCCTTTCAATGACCTGAAACCATCCAGCCAATCTGACGGAGAGCCAAAAAGTAGTTGAGCAAGAAGCAAGATCGACTCGATCCTCACAAGCTGGTTACTGAGATTCAAGCTTCAGGGACATCCTGCTGGTATCTTGAAACGGTGGATGAAACCAGTTACACTGGTCGCCAGTGAAAGCCGCTAGGGAGATACCGTCGCCGTGCTCAGCAAGGGCGGCTTTGATGGCATTCACCAGAAGCTACTTGATAATCTAGGCTAGTAAGCGCCATTACCTTCGGTTATCCTTCTCACCCTCCTTCGCGTGATGCGCTCAACTATCTCACTGAATGAGCAAATTCTTTGCAGTATGAAAATAGTATACAATAATTTATTGCAGTGGTGTCGGCTAGCCTGCGCGCTGATGGTCACTCTCGTAGTGGGGTGCGATACTGAATCAGACACTACGGAGCGATTTACCGGTGAGGTCAAGGTTGGTATTTTGCACTCGCGCACCGGTAGTTTGTCTATTTCTGAGCATACGGTTGCTGAGGCAGAGCTACTGGCAATCACAGAATTAAATGATGACGGGGGCATTAAGGTAGGCAATCAGCGCCTAAAGATAGTGGCGATAGAAGAGGACGGGCAAAGCGACTGGCCGACCTTTGCTCGCTTGGCTGAGCGATTAATAGATGTTGATCAAGTGGCCGTCGTTTTTGGTGGCTGGACCTCGGCTAGCCGTAAAGTGATGCTGCCCGTATTCGAAAGCCGCGATCACTTGCTGTTTTACCCGATTCAGTATGAGGGAGAGGAATGCTCTAAAAATATTTTCTATGCGGGCGCGACACCCAATCAGCAAGCAGAGCCTGCGGTTGATTGGTTATTAAAAAACAGAGGCAAACAATTTTTCCTGCTTGGCTCAGACTATGTATATCCACGCACCGTTAATCGTATTATCAAGGCTCAGCTGGCGGCCTCGGCTGGGCAATTATTAGGTGAAGTCTATGTCCCGCTCGGCGATAAAAACATGCAGCCAGTGATTGATGAAATTGCACAGGCGATGCCCCAAGGGGGAGTGATCATCAACACCATTAATGGCGATTCGAACGTCGCTTTTTTTGAAGCGGCCTATGCAGCTGGAATAACTCATGATGCGGGCTACAGCATTATGAGCTTCTCTGTTTCGGAAGAAGAGGTTTTTGCAATAGGATCTAAATATTTAGAACGTTCACTAGCTAGCTGGAGTTTTTTCCAGAGCCTGGACACTATAAAATCTAGGAAATTCACCGCTGACTTTCGTGCCATGCATGGGGTTCATCGGGTAACGAACGATCCTGCTGAAGCGGCCTATAATATGGTTCATATTTGGGCATTGGCAGCAGTGAAGGCGAATAGTGTCGATCCTACTCTGGTGCGTGGGGCTTTGCCCGGCACCGTATTCGAAGGCCCAGAGGGGCACGTTGAAGTGCAGCCTAACCATCATCTTAAAAAGCGCTCGCTTATCGGTGAACTTCAGGCTGATGGTCAGTTCGAAATCATTCACGATGCCGGTGTTATTGAGCCGCAAGTTTGGTCTCAGTGGCTTCCAGAAAATAAGGGCTATCGAGCCGACTGGACCATTGATAGGCCCGATGCTGGTCGATTCAAGCCGAGTGTTAGCGCAGGAAAAGTAAAAAAGCAGAGAGATGACTGAGCAAATGCAACAGAAAAGCCGCAACACTATTTGGCGTCTAACGCTACGGTTACTACTGCTTGCATTGCTTGTGCTCGCTATATCCATGATTTGGAAAGCGAGAACCAAGCAGGGTAAAGAATACGTGTACTTGGATGATCATCAATATGACCATGCCGAGTCGATTGTGCCACAAATTCCGCTTGAAGAGATACGTGACGATCAGGTAGTTATTTATTTCGGTATCCACGTCGAAAAAATATATGAGCTGTCTTTGCAGTCGCGGACATTTTCAGCCGATGGCTCACTGTGGATTGAGTGGGATTCGGAAAATCAAAAATACATGGACAAGCATGGTATTGCTCCGCATGAACTGCTTAATCTCGTTAATCAAATTGAACGTTGGGATTCTACTTTTGAGCCGGCTACCGACGAGCCTATCGTCTTGTCAGCTGGGCGTTACTACCAGCGTTATAGGTTCTCGAGTCGTTTCTATGATGACGAAATAAATTTCCGTCGTGACCCATTCGACTCTCTGATTTTGCCCATTGTGGTCGAAATTGCTCCTGGAGCTATGTCGCAAAAATATCAGCAGACACTGCTTTACCCTCATCACCATCAAAATGGCTTTCTTGGCATGTCGGGCGAGCTTAGTGGTTATCAGTTAGAAGGCGCGATGATCAGCAGTTATATTCACCAGTATCCATCGCAATTTGGTGAGTGGTATCGGCCCGCCTTTAGTCAGGCACGCTTGGATATTGTGTATCGCTCAGATTATTGGAGTGCCTTTGTCAATTGGGTGCTGCCGTTTATCATTGTGATGTCAGTAGTGTTATTGTCGCCTGCGGTTGCTGGATCAATGGGAGATGTGCGTTTGGCTATACCCTCAACAGCTCTATTGACGCTGATTTTCATGCAGCAGGCCTATCATAATGAAATCCCTTCGCTGCCTTACTTGACGTTTTTAGATCAACTCTTTGCATGCGGTTACCTTATTTCACTGGGTTTATTCGGGCTGTTTACATGGGGAACTAATGTTTACACTAAAGCTCCCAAGGATAAAAAAGAAGAAGCGATGGCTCGCATCGATAAGGTAGATGTCATCTTTCAGATATCGTCAGTGTCTGCTCTCGCCTTTGTTGCAGTATTGTCATGGAGCAATACAGTGAGCTGATTTCTTCAGGAGCTGATGAAGTTTGCTGATAAGCCAAGACAGCCTGTGACTTTCTATGCCAGCCAGAACATGAGTGAAGATTAGATGGTCGCCGCTACCTAAGAGGATGTGCTGGAAGCATCTAATAGTGTGTCAATCTTCAATTGAAGGGTAGAGCCTTTTGAGCTTGATCCTTGCTCGTTCGTTGGTAAAGCGCCATGCGGTTATCGATCTTGCCTGGTTCCGACGCTCTTCTCCAAGCCCACTCAGACTCAAAGCTGACCCATACGGTAGACGCTCAGGTCCTTACGATCAAAAGGTGACCTGTATGCAGTAATTCCTGTTATTTCTTCCGCCATTAACAGGAACTCACAAGTGACCACACATCCTTTAAGATTCCACCCCCTACGTATGAGGAATCATGCTGACCAATTTACTCACCTACTCGGAGCCGGAATGGGAAGGCCTTGCTGCATCCATCACGGATACCGATGGACCTCGCGAATACCCCTGCGGCATGGGCGCCCGTGCCGTCGCCTGCTTTGGAGTCAAGAAAACAACGGGAAGACAGGCTGAGCCCCCATTGATCGCTCCGCTTTGAAGTCCCGGCAGAGCCATGGTAGTCTAGTCGGCAACGAGAGCGCCTCCATGAATTACCATCCAATACTTTCCCGTCTGTCCCAAGCCAAAGGTCCACTGAAAGCCACCATCCTGATGATCTCCATATTACTGGCCTGCGTCGTTGAGCACGCTCAGGGACACGGTTCAATCAGTGACCCGGTCAGTCGCGCATACCGCATCTTCCAGGAAAATCCCGAGTCACCAAAAAGCTCGGTATCTGCCGCCGCGATTGCAACAGCCGGCACACAGGCCTTCTATGACTGGCATGAAATCAGCCGCATGGTTCCCCAGTATGACCCGGCAAGTATCAAGCCCTATCGTGCCATCATTCCTGATGGGCAACTTGCTGGTGCAGGACTTGAAAAATACGCCGGTCTGAACCTGATTCGTGAAGACTGGCTTGCCACCGCCGTCAACCCCGGACTCTACCCGGTCGTCTTTGATGCATGGGCACCGCATGATCCAGGCTACTTCCTGGCATTTATCACGCGCGGGGGGTGGAGCCCGGACATGCCACTAGCATGGAATGACCTTGAACCCCTGCCCGGCGCCGAGCAGGTGGTCCGCGACGGCCATTACTACCGGTTCACGGTTGATTTTCCCCAGCGCAAGGGACATCACGTCCTCTATGTAGTCTGGCAAAGGATCGACCCCGCCGGGGAAGTCTTCTTCTCCGCCAGCGATATCGATTTTGGTGATGGGACCGGCAACGGTAATGGCGGAGGTAATCCTGGCAACGAGCCAGTGATCCCCCTCGACATCAGGGCAGAAGTTGACTTCTCGGTCCAAAGCGACTGGGATTCCGGTTTCACTGCTGAGGTAGAAATCACCAATCTCTCGGATCATCCGATCAATTCATGGAAACTGGAATTTGAAATCGACCAGGAAATATCCTCCTTCTGGAACGCGGAACTTCTCAGCCGTGAAGGCAACCACTACACGGTCAGCCACTCGGGATGGAACCAGTCAATCCCGGCAGGGGGATCAGTCACCTTCGGATTTTCAGCAGCCCCGGGAAAACTAGAGAGCATCAACCCTTCACACCTCACCCTCAACGGCACATCGCTCCACACCCATGAGCATGAACAGCACCCCTTTCTACTTAATGTCGGCCTGACCCGGTTGCCTTCCGGGGCAGTGGAGCGACTCACCCTGAGCTTTCCCGCGACCAGCGGTAATTCCTACAACATCGAGGAGTCCACAGACCTTATCAACTGGCAGTCTCGGGAGACGGGAATACCCGGAAAAGACGGCACTATCATGCGTGATTACCCTACAGGCCAGGCTACCACGCACTTCTTCCGTGCCCGCAGGGAGCACGATTGAACCCCTCCCGCTCCTTTCAGTCACCCCGCGGCTCAACCCCCAAAAAGCTGCGCACAAAAAAATCCTGCCGGCGCCTATAAAGATAAGGTGTCTCACCCGCTCCGGGAACAACCACCAGCTCAGCTACCGCCTTGTAAAATCCCGGGTAAAACAACAGGCCTCAAAGCGCATTCTGTCCACCTGCTGAACCGCCATAGATACCGACGCGTGATATACCCATGAAGGAATACCTCTTGGCTGCCGCCTTGATCCACGGGATACGGTCAGGAAAGCCGGCATCTTTGAGGTTTTTCCAGCAAACATCAAGGAGGACATTGGACTGCCAGGTGGTTCCCATATCATCTATAACAACAACTACAAAACCGAGCTCGGCAAGGTCCATCGCGGTAAAGAAACTGTAAAATCACTTCGGAACATACTGTCCATGGGAACCCGCATAGATTTTCTCAATCACCGGGTATTTCCTTGACCGGTCAAGGTTGGCCGGGAAGTGCATCACTCCCCAGATATCCGTCTTCCCGTCACGCCCCTTCGCCGCGAAACGTTCCGGCATTGTCCATCCTTGCCCACCCTCCAATCCCTAACAGTCCGGCAAATCTTACCCTATGGCCGAAAAGCATTTTCCTAGGAGTCTGTCGGAGTTAACCCGAGTCTCTTGTTAGTGTGTCAAAACCGGCTATTTTGACGATTATTTTCAACTCGAAACATCATAACTCGTTGATAAACGACGCTTAGATTTCTGATTTTCATTTCGTAGTGCCTAATTTTAACTTATCTGAGTTGGCTTTCTTCCGCGGTCCCATCGCTTGGCGGTCGTGTATTTCCGAACCAAGACTAGCAAAGGCACTCCGTTGCTTCAACTCGTCGAATCCTACCGCGCCGCCGAGGGTTCCCCGCGGCAGCGCGTGGTTGCTTCGTTAGGCGATGCTGTCATCCCGGAGGCTGAGATGGCTTCCATCGCGGGCGCGGTGACCCGCCGCCTACGCGGGGCTGATAGCGGGGAGGCCGAGGACTGGTTCGAGCCGAATCT
>CALLLI010000047.1 GCA_938082635.1 uncultured Verrucomicrobiales bacterium | reverse complement strand
CAACGTTGTCCCTTGGGTCATTGCTTATGGTAGTGCACTGTACTGTCAGAGTAATGGCAAAGTATGCTAGGGAACCGGTCGATAGCGATCTCACTTCTTTGACAGTGATCACCTAACGCAAAGAGGCGCACCCTTTCGGGTGCGCCTCTCGTAAGTGTTTGCTAGGAAGCAGGTGAGGACTACTCGTCCTTGTCTTCTTCCTCGGCGGGAGCGTCTTCGCTCTGACCTGGGCTCCAGTCTTCGGTGGCCAGGTTGAAGGCGTGCTCGAGTCCGACGAGGTCGGCGCTTGGACGGAGGGCTTCGAAGGCCTTGGTCTCTTTCTCGAGTTGCTCGGTGTCGTAGTTAGCGGCCTTGATCGAGAGACCGATGCGGCGCTCGACTTTGTCCACCTTGATGACGCGGGCTTCGACGTCGTCGCCGACCTTGAGGATGTCTTTCACGCGAGTGACGTGATCCTCACTGAGTTGCGAGATGTGCACGAGGCCATCGATGTCGTCCTGGAGTTGGACGAAGGCACCGAAGCTAGCGATCTTCGCGACAACGCCCGTTACGAGATCACCAACCTTGAAGCGGGTGTCGATCTCGGACCATGGGTCGTTCTCAAGCTGCTTGATACCAAGGCTGATGCGTTGGTTTGTCTTGTCGATGTCGATGACGACGGCTTCGAGGTCTTCGCCCTTCTTGAGGATTTCGCTCGGATGGTTGATCTTGCGTGTCCAACTGAGGTCGGAGACGTGGATCATGCCATCAATGCCATCTTCAAGTTCCACAAAGGCACCATAAGCGGTGAGGTTGCGGACCTTGCCATTGATCTGGCTGCCGACGGGGTAGCGTGACTCGACTTCGTCCCAAGGATTGGGCTCGAGTTGGCGGACACCGAGGGAGATCTTCTGTTCGTCTTTGTTGATGCCAAGGACGACGGCTTCGATCTGCTGATCGAGCTCGAGGATGTCGGAAGGACGCGTGATGCGCTTTGTCCAAGAGAGCTCGGAAACGTGAATGAGACCTTCGACGCCTTCTTCGATTTCCACGAACGCACCGTAAGGTACGAGCTTGGTGATCTTGCCCTTGAGGTGCTGACCGACTGGGTAGCGATCTTCGATCTTCTCCCATGGGTTGTTGGCCATTTGCTTGAGGCCGAGAGAGACGCGCTCTTTCTCGCGATTCACTTCGAGGATCATCACTTCCACGGTCTGACCGATGGCGATCATTTCGCTTGGGTGACTGATGCGTCCCCAGCTCATGTCGGTGATGTGGAGGAGACCGTCCATGCCGCTGAGGTCCACGAACACACCAAAGTCGGTGATATTCTTGACCATGCCGCTGACCTTGTCGCCGACCTGAACTTCACCGAGGAACTTCTGACGAAGCTCTGCGCGTTCCTGCTCGATGACTTCGCGACGACTGAGAACGATGTTCTTCCGGTCGTCGTTGACCTTGACGATCTTAAATTCGAAGACTTTGCCGACATACTCGGCGAGATCCTTCGGAGGAATGATATCGATTTGAGAACCAGGCAGGAAGGCTTCGACACCCACGTTGACCATAAGGCCGCCTTTGACCACGGACTTGACCTTGCCGCGGACGAGGCCGCCGTCTTGGTAGACCTTGACGATCTTGTCCCAGTTCTGTTTGTGAGCTGCCTTCTCCTTGGAGAGGACGACCATGCCCTCGTCATTCTCAAGGCGCTCAAGGAGGACTTCGATTTCGTCCCCCACATCAAATTCTTCGTCCTCAAATTCCGAGAGTGGAATTGCCCCTTCGGATTTGTAGCCGATGTCCACGAGGACCACCTGAGGCTTGATTTCGAGGATCGTCCCGTTGACGATGCTTCCTTCGCGATAGGTCGTGAATGACTTAGCAATAAATGCGGAAAGTTCTTCCGGTGTATTCATATGACTTGTTTAGGGTTAGGTTGTTTGGTTGATCTAAATGACCGATTGCCTCCGTAAATCCCCGGGCCATGGAGGCACCACAAGCCCGGGGAGGTAGTAGAGACCTAGCAAGGTGGAACGCAAGCGATAGTTGCTTTGTGATGGAGCCTTTTGCCTGGAGAAATGGCCGTATCGCCTCTCAATCCTGACACGGCAGGGAGATCTCATTTGCAATGATGATTCGGTCTGCGAATTATGGAATATGTACTCCCTCCAGAAATCATTTCTACCCGTGATCGACTAGATGTTCGGAACATTGCGACTGATCTTGGCCTTTCTGGTGCTGCTGAGTCACTTGGATGTGCGGATTCATGGCCTTCTGGGCACGGGATTTCAGTTTCGCCCTGACGTGGATGTTCCGGGCTTCAATCCTGGACCGTTTGCAGTGGCCATCTTCTACATGCTCTCGGGCTATGTGATGACGGGTTTGGTGAAGGCCTACTACTTGGATAAAGGGAAGTTTGGGATTTTCATGGTGGACCGTTGTTGCCGGATCTTGCCGCAATACCTGGTCTTCATGTTCGCGATGCTGCCGATCGTGATGTTCGTGGATCAGGGGCACATGCGCACGGTGGAGGGCGATCCGACGATCTTGAGGATGTTGTATAACATCACGCTAATTCCTCTCAATTTCCTTATGTACTTAGATGATGTGCAGCATTTCACCTTGATCGAGCCAGCGTGGTCCTTGGGTGCGGAAATGCAGTTCTACATAATCCTTCCGTTCGTGCTGATGTGGAAGGCGCGGGACTTCGCAACGGGTGCGAGCTTGTTAGTTTTCTTTGCGGGCTCCATGTGGTTCTTCGGCATGAATGCGGATACTTGGGCTTACCGATTGATTCCTGGGGTGCTCTTCATATTTCTGTCAGGTTCGTATGCTTTTGATGGGATGAAGGGAGAGAAGTCTGCTTGGGTGAAGTTAGGACTACTGTATGCTGCGGTAATCGGCCTATTTGGTGTCATGGCGGGTTACGCTTTGATGAAGGGCGAGAGCTTCGATACCAAGTGGTGTCTCGGAAAGAACTACGAGGTCTACATCGCGATTATGGTGGGCGTGCCGCTCATGATTTGGTTGGCGAAGAAGCCGCGTCAGGCTTGGGATGAGTATTTGGGAAATCTCTCCTACGGGCTGTTCTTGAGCCACATGTTGCCGGTCTGGGGGCTAGCAAAGTTGCGTGTAGGAGAGGCGACGTTTGAACATACCGCATGGTTCATGCCGACGGTGATCGTCATTTCCTTCGTGCTTGCAGTGCTGGGCTATCACCTGGTGGAGAAGCCGTTCTTGAGCATCCGGAGAAACTTCCGGAAGCGTAAGCTCGCGACGGTAGCTGGTGGAGTAGCGAGTGCCTAAGTCGGATTCAGTCTTTCCACGGCGAGAATGTGGTTCTAAGTTTGCCCTATGATTTCCGATTCTGATCAGCAACTCATCGATGCTTGGCAAACGGCGCCTGCGCCGCTGCTTCCTATGTTGCATGCGTTTCATGACCGGGACGGCCACCTTGCGGAGTCGTCCATTCGGGCCGTGTCAGGAGCGCTGAAGATCCCTCTGGCCGAACTTTACGGGACGGTGACGTTCTATCATCATTTTTCACGAGAGGCGCCTGGAAAGAATGCGCCACGTGTCTGCACGGGAAACATTTGCTGCAAGCGTGGTGGAAATGAACTGTTAGAGTCGCTCAAGGCTGAGGGTGCCACGCCGATGCCATGTGCTGGACGTTGCGATGAACCCGTGCCTGTCATTTGGGGAGATCGCGTGTTGGTGGGGACGACTAAGGATGAGCTGAAGCAGCTGCCTTCACCCATGCCTGCGCCGAATCCTGGAAAGTTGGAAGAGTGCGTCTTTCGGCACATCCGTGAGGATGGTCGTGCGACCCTAGCGGGGTATCAATCAAGCGGAGGCTACGAGGGGCTCAAGAAGGCTTTAGCAGGAACGCCAGAAGAGCTCGTTGAACTGATTAGCGATTCCAAGCTTGCGGGGCGTGGTGGTGCTGGGTTTCCGACCGGGGTGAAATGGAAAGCCGTGGCCGAGGCGCCAGGCGAACCGAAGTCGATTGTTTGCAATGCGGACGAGGGTGAGCCGGGCTGTTTCAAGGATCGCACAATCATGGAGCGAGATCCGCATGCGTTGATAGAAGGCATGATTCTCGCGGCCTATGCGACAGGCGCGCCGCAGGGTTTCATCTATCTGCGTTATGAGTACCCAGAGATTGAAGGGATCTTGCAAACGGCGATCGATGAGGCTCAAGCGGCAGGTTTGTTAGGAGATGGCATTCAGGGGAAGAGCTTTGATTTCCATCTCTACATCCGTCGTGGAGCCGGAGCTTACATCTGCGGTGAAGAAGGTTCGTTACTCAATAGCCTGGAAGGAAAACATCCTTTCCCGCGCAATAAGCCGCCATTTCCCGTCACGCATGGCTATGAGGACTTGCCGACTGTGGTGAATAATGTGGAAACGTTAGCTTCGGCTTCGCAAATTGCACGGCTCGGTGCGGGGTGGTATCGGGGGCTCGGCCTGGGAGAACGCGCTGGGACGAAAGTGATTAGTTTGTCAGGCGACGTGCAGCGTCCTGGGAACTATGAGGTGCCTTTCGGGTTCCCTCTAGAGAAGCTTCTCTATGAGTGGGCTGGTGGCCCCTTAGAGGGCCGTACGATCCAGGCGGTGACGATGGCTGGTTTGTCAGGAGGTTTTCTGGCAGGAGATGATATTGATGTGACGCTGGATGAATCCTGCATTCGCGCGAAAGGCTCGTTCTTAGGGGCGGGCGGCATCATGGTCTTCGATGATACGCGAGACATGGTTGAGGTCGCGCATGGTGCCATGGAGTTCTTCGCGCATGAATCCTGTGGCAAGTGTTTCCCTTGCCGCATCGGCACCCAGCGCCTGACGGAACGCCTAAATGGTGGCGCGGGTCCGGGTGATCTTGCGGCGTGGAAAGAGGAGGTTGAGGATATCGGTTCCACCATGAAAGCGACCAGCGCCTGCGGCCTAGGCATGGCGGCTCCCCATGTCACTGAGAGTCTCTTACGTTACTTCTCCGAAGATGTGGAGAAGCATGTTAGTTCGTCGAAGGCTGACTGAGAAACGCGCTTAGTTCGCCTAACTGATCCGTGTTGATGAAGTCGACGTGGTGTTCGCGCATGAGTTGCCAGGATTCGATCTTATCGGGGATCGCCCAGAAGCGCACTTGTAGCTTCCGCTCGTGGGCGCGGGTCAAGATTGTCTTGAGCTTGTCGCGATCAGCTTGAGTGACTTCACCGGTACCTCTCCATTTGAAATGTGAGCGCCAGTTGTCACTGATCCACGGAGTGAGCTGCGGGTTTGCCGTCTCAAGATCACCCAATCGGCCATCGCGGCCAGCAAGACGTGGTTTCAGGGAAGCAAGGAGCTCGGCTGGTCGGTTGCCTGACACAATCACGGTGACGGATTTGCGCTCCGTTTGAGAGTCCTTGAATTCCGTGAGTATGTTCTGATACTGCGTGAGCGTTTGGTGTAACGCACGGTAGGTGGGCTCTCCCTCTGATTTTAGGTCGATGAGCAGGTAGAACGGCTCCTGACTCTTTGCGTAAATGTGCCCGTTGTGTTTGCGCGCGCGTTCCTTAAGAGGATTCAGGTAGAGCGCCTGAAGGGTGCGTTCTGGTTTCACTTCATGAAGGTCGTGAGCCACCAGGAGTCGTCCATCGATGAGGAAGACGTCGGCCTCGACGCTTTGGAAACCGTGAGAAAGGGCGTCCTCCAACGGTCTCGTATGCTTGTAGTCGTTGTGGGCATGGGCCCCCGGGAGAGGCGTGGGGGCATCTTCTGCGTGGGTGGCTGTAAGGCCGAGGGCAAGGCTCAGGAGTAGAAGGAATCGCATGGGGCAACCTAGACGGGCTCTGGTGGGCCTGTCACTTCTCTTTCGCTATATTGCCACACCCGAGCCTCTCGTTAAAAGAGGGAGTAGATGAACGGGGCCACGCCGCTGCCGCCCAGCATGGCTAGGGTGCCTAGAGCAAGCAATACGATGAGGATGGGAGCAAGCCACCATTTCTTGTTCTCTTTCATGAACCCGATGAACTCAGCTACGAGACTGCTATCTTTCTCTTTACTCGCTTTGAGGAACTCGTCTTTCTGGGGATTCTTCTCGGACATGGTGTGGTGCTAGAACTGTTTGTAGTAGTTGGCGGCAGACGGTGCCGGTTTGCGCTTTATCCAGTAAGTATCACCGGTTCTAAGTTGGCGGTCCATAGGATCTTTGCCCAGAAGCTTGAGTCCTAAGGCGATGGGTGTGAAGACTCCGTAGTAGACAAGGGGCAACGCGATCCAACTAACGGCTAGCCTGATGGGAAAGGTGAGGGCAATAAGTAGCAAATAAATGGGCAGCACGCCGCGCGGAAACAGAAGGCCAACGACACAGACGATGGCACCCAGGATGATGCTCCCTGTTAGGAGATCCAAGGAGAACAATCTGCCAAAGAGCAATCCGAGGAGGGGAAAGCCGATGATGGAGGCGAGGGCAAATTGCCTGAGCTTACGCGGCGAGGGTTTCCAATCGATGGTGATCATAACGAATGTTAGTCGAGGGGGAACTGAGCGAGATAGTCTTCCCGCGCCGGAAGGTTCTTCGAGGGCTGATCAGCCTTCTTTAGGATGAGATGACCGAGCACAAGGACATCCATGTCGGTGCCCATGAAGCAATGATAGGCTTCTTCGGGTGTACAGACAATGGGCTCGCCGCGGACGTTGAAGCTGGTGTTGATCAAGACAGGGGAGCCGGTCTGGGCTTCGAAAGTCTCAATAAGCTGATGATAGAGTCCGTGCCGTTCTTTGTCGGTCGTTTGGACGCGGGCCGTGTGATCGACGTGAGTGACCGCTGGGATGATCGAACGTTTGGCATGGATCTGATCCAAGCCCTTTGAGTTAGGATTTCGGCCGGGCAAGAGTTTGTCTTCATTGACTGGGGCGACAAGTAGCATGTAAGGGCTGTCTTCATCCGGGCGCATCTGGAAGTAGTCGGCGACGCGCTCTCGTAGAATGACGGGGGCAAAGGGGCGGAAGGATTCACGAAACTTGATCTTCAAGTTCATCGTCTTCTGCATGGACTCGGAACGAGCGTCTCCCAAGATGCTGCGGGCTCCCAATGCGCGAGGGCCGAATTCCATGCGTCCTTGAAACCAGCCGATGACTTGTTCGTCTGCGATCAGGCTGGCGACTTCCTTACACAGTGTGGCGTCGTCGGGCGCCGTTTTATAGGCGGCCTCTTGGCTATCGAGAAAGCTGGTGACCTCAGCATCCGAGAAATTGGGACCGAAGTAGCTGGCCCCTTGCTGTGAAGTTTCAGATCGTGGGTTGTCTAACAACTGATGCCAGACGAATTGTGCTGCGCCGAGGGCACCTCCAGCGTCACCGGCAGCGGGCTGGATCCAGATATCGTCAAACGGACCCTCTCGCAAGAGGCGGCCATTGGCGACACAGTTTAGGGCCACGCCACCAGCAAGGCAGAGCTTCTTCTGACCGGTTTGCACATGCACATGGCGGCCTAGCTTCAGCATGATCTCCTCAGTCACGGCTTGGATACTCGCCGCCACATCCATGTAGAAGGTGGTCAACTCGGCTTCGGCTTCACGATGGGGCTGTCCCAGCAGCGCATCGAAGGCGGGATTGGTCATGGTGAGGCCCTGACAGAAGTTGAAATACTTCAGGTCGAGACGGAAAGAGCCGTCTTCACGGACATCGACGAGCTCGCGAATCTTGTCCACATGCACGGGCTCTCCATAAGGGGCGAGTCCCATGAGCTTGTACTCACCACTATTCACTTTGAAGCCGCAGTAGTAGGTGAAGGCGGAGTAGAGGAGGCCAAGCGAGTTGGGGAAACGGATCTCTTCGTGTAGGTCGACCTTGTTTCCTTTACCGATTCCGTAAGTGGTCGTGGCCCATTCACCCACACCGTCCACCGTTAGGATGGCGGCTTCTTTAAAAGGGCTCGGAAAGAAGGCGCTGGCGGCGTGAGACTCGTGGTGTTCTGTAAATACGTAACGGCCCTTGTACTTTCCCTTGAGGCCGCGATTCATTTCTCGGCGGAGGTAGAGTTTCTGTTTCAGCCAGATGGGCAAGGCCATCTTGAAACTGCGGAATCCTGCTGGTGCAAATGAAAGGTAGGTTTCTAACAGGCGATCAAACTTGAGTAATGGTTTCTCGTAGAACGCGACAAAGTCGATCTGCTCTGCCGTGATGCCAGCTTCTTTTAGGCAGTAATCGACAGCCTGAGCAGGGAAAGCGGCATCGTGTTTGATTCGCGAGAACCGTTCTTCTTGGGCGGCCGCGGCGATCTTGCCATTCACGATGAGCGCAGCGGCTGAGTCGTGGTAGAAGGCGGAGATCCCGAGGATGTTCATTTGAAGTGGAGAAGACTGCTTCGGGGCTATTTTGGCAATGCGAAACTGTAGTAAGCGTTGCCAGCTTTCGTTCCGGATTTCCCAGCGCCTCCAGCGGCGATCAATATGTACTGTTGGCCATCGATGCTATAGCTGGCGGGAGAGGCGTAGCCGCCGGCTTCGAGTTGATACTCCCATAGGAGTTTGCCAGTGTCTTTGTCGAAGGCGTGAAAGCGTTCGTCCATGGCGGCGCCGATGAAGACGAGGCCACCGGCGGTGACTAACGGACCGCCTATATTGAAAGTGCCAGTAGGAGGAAAATCTTGTTTCTCTAGTGCGGGATAAGTGCCTAGTGGAACTTGCCAGGCGAGCTCGCCTTGATTGAGATCGATGGCGGTGAGAGTGCCCCAGGGGCGTTTGTTGACGGGAAAACCTTTGGGATCGCGGAAGTCGTGGTGTCCGGTGCTCAGATAGGGAATGTCGTCAGTCCACGATTGGTTGAGCTGGTCGAGTGGAATCTTGTCCTTGGTCTTCTGGTTAAAGAGATAGGAAATAATGGAGTCACGTTCGATGTCTGCTAGGCTTGCGAAGCTTGGCATTTGCCCGCGACCGTCTTTGAGAATGGTGCTGACTTGCTCGGCGGTGAGGCGTTTGCTGACAGTGGAAAGTGAGGGGAGTGGCGGAGATCCTTGTGGAAGCAGTGCGGTGGTGCCGTGGCACTGGCTGCAGATTGCTTGGTAGAGGCGCTGTCCTAGCTGACCCTTGGTGATGCCTTTGCGAGGCTTGGCGGGGATCATGGATTGCCATTCGGCTTCATTGCTAGAATTGATGAAGAGCCATCCTGTCTTGGGATCGTAGCCAGCGCCGCCCCATTCGCCGCCTCCGTTGAATTGAGGCATGACGATGGACGGGCGGATGCCTGGCGGGATGAAGACATCACCTAACAACATGTTCTTCTCGTTGATGAAGTCTTGGACGGCCTTGGTCGCGGTTGGATTGAGATCGGTGATGTCGTTCTGTGTGAAGCTCTGCTTTGAATAGGGCGGCGGTTTCAGTGGGAAGGGTTGGGTGGGCGAGCTAACTTCGCCAGGAATGGTGGACTGTGGCACGGGGCGTTCCTCCACGGGGAAGAGTGGTTTCCCGGTTTCGCGGTCTAGCAAGAAGAGGTGACCCATCTTGGTGGACTGGGCGACGGCGTCGATGCGTTTGCCGCCATGGGTGACCGTGACGAGGTTGGGTTGGCACGGGATGTCGTAGTCCCAGAGGTCGTGATGGACGACTTGATAGTGCCAGACGTAATCGCCCGTGGCTGCATTCAA
Source organism: uncultured Verrucomicrobiales bacterium (assembly GCA_938082635.1). GTDB lineage: Bacteria > Verrucomicrobiota > Verrucomicrobiia > Verrucomicrobiales > DEV007 > JAACDM01. The sequence continues at coordinate 54,219 of CALLLI010000047.1, read as the reverse complement.
TGCGACGACGCAGTTGGCGTAGAGGTTATCGCCCAACCGATTGCCACCAAAGTGATCGTACGCTGCTGAGCCTGTGCCAAAGATGACAAGACCCCGATCCTCATCCAGAGAGAAGCCGCCCCAGCAATTGGCAGCACCGACTTTCTGCCAGCTGTCAGGTGACCAAGTGTCGTAACCGGGTTCGTTTGGATGCGGGATGGTGTGAAAGATCCAGAGTCGTTTGCCTGTGCGCACATCGAACGCGCGGATATGGCCCGGGGCGGTGAGTTGAGGGCCCTCGCCGGGATTCGAGCCGACGATGAGCATGTCCTTGTAGACAATTCCCGGGGTGCGGAGTGAGACGGGAAAGATCTGAGGGTCGACGTCAAGATCGTGGCGTAGATCGATTCTGCCATTCACGCCAAAGCTAGGAATGGCTTCCCCAGTTTCGATAGACACTGCGTAGAGATGGTGTCCGACTGAGATGAAGATGCGATCTTGCCAGTGAGCGAGGCCGCGCTGAATGCCCCGTGACGTTTTAGGGGCGCTGAATGTCCAAATAAGTTTGCCGGTGCGGCCCTCGAGTGCGTGGAGGCGTAGATCCTGGTCAACGAGGTAGACGTTGCCTTTAAATATCAGCGGGTTGCATTGTAAGGTTCCGGTTCTTTCCGTGCGAAAGATCCAGGCGGGCTCGAGTTTGGCGACGTTCTGTCTGTGAATCTGCTCGAGGGGCGAGTAGTGGGAAGCGGCCTTGTCTCCGTGGTAGGCTGTCCAGTCTTGCGCTGCGGTTGCATGCATCAGTATGCAGGACAAGAAGGATAGGCGGAATACCATGCCTTCAGATATAGGGGCTGTGGTGCGGGGTAAACGAGATTTCTCTTGAGGCGTGTGGGTCGCGTGCGTTGAGTGGCCCACACTCATGGCGCAGAAGAAGCATTACATCGTCGGTACGGCTGGTCATATTGATCATGGGAAGAGCACCTTGGTCGAGGCGCTCACGGGTACCGATCCGGATCGTTTGCCGGAAGAACGGGCGCGGGGCATGACGATTGATCTGGGATTCGCCCACCTGGATATTCCGGATCCGGATGATGGAGAATTGGTTTGTAGTTTGGGCGTTGTGGATGTGCCTGGTCACGCTGACTTTGTGAAGAACATGGTGGCGGGCGTGGGGTCGATCGATCTGGCGCTGATCATTGTAGCGGCTGATGATCGTTGGATGCCGCAGACTGAGGAGCATGTTCAGATTATTCAGTATCTGGGTGTTCGTCGTGCGGTTGTTGTCCTGACAAAGAGTGATTTGGTGGTTGATCCGTCAGATGCCATTCTAGGTGTGCAAGAGCAACTGTTAGGGACTGTTTTTGAAGACGCGCCGATCGTCCCGGTATCGGCCATTGGCGGCGAGGGGCTGGATGATCTCCGGTCTGCCATTGCGATCGCGCTGCGGGATGTGGAGCCTAGCCCCGATCTTGGGAAGCCTCGTCTTCATGTAGACCGAGCGTTCTCGCCGAAAGGGGTGGGTACGGTGGTCACCGGCACGCTGACGGGTGGGGTTTTGGCAAAGGGGGATGCTGCCGTTCTGCAACCGTCAGGGGAGAAGACGTCGATTCGTAACTTGCAGTCGCACAACGCAAATGTGGAGAAGGCCCAACCTGGAATGCGAACCGCTGTGAACCTGACAGATGTGGGAGTGGCCAAGCAGGAGCGCAAACAAGTGCGGCGGGGTGACGTGGTCACGTTCTCGAATTTGGGTGAAACGAGCCTTATGTTGGACGTCTATATGGAACGTTCGGCTCGTGAGATTCCGGGGCAGCCGGCTTCAGCCAAACCCATCAAGAATGGCCAACGTGTTCGCTGGCATCATGGTGGAGCTAGCCATTCTGCTAGGGTGTATTTCTGCGGATCGCGATCAATGATGCCGGGGCAGTCAGGTCTAGCGCAATTACGTTTTGATCAACCGGTCTTTGCGTTCTATGGGGATGGCTACGTCATCCGGGACTGGCCGAAGACGAGCTCGCTCTCGGGAGGGGTCGTGCTGGATACCTCACCTTGTGAGGGGAGCTTTCGTTCGGATGGGCAGACGACCTTTCTCAATGGCCGGGCAGCGGCACCCATGAATCTCGAGACTGTGGTAGGCACTTTGCTAGAGCGGGATCATGCCGTGATGAAAGAAGGGCTTTTGAGGCAATCTCCGTTCTCACCAGAAGCCGTAGCGGCTGTGGTGGATAGTTTAGGCGAGTCTGGAGAGGTGGAGGCGGTAGGAAGTTGGCTTGTGCACCGGGGATGGTGGGCGGACGTGATGCGCGAGGTGGCTCAAGTCATCAAGGACTATCATCAGTCGCATCCTGACCAGGGTGGCTTGTCGTTGCGTGATCTACGCGCACAAGTCGACGTTAAACTGCCCTCGCCTAGTCTGTTTGAAGTCCTGGTTGATTCTCTTTGTGCTGGCGCTTTTCGTAAGATTGGTAGTGCTGTGCGCCACATGGACCACCGGCCAACGTTGCCACCGGAGTTGCGCGCGGCTGGGGATCGTATTCTTAGAGATCTTAGGAAAGAGCCTCTTGAACCACCGAATCCCAAGGAACTTGCGCCGACGCCAAATGATCAACAAGCGCTGCGTTTCCTCATGGAGACTGGTGAAGTCATCGATCTTGGGGATAAATGTGCGCTTCTGTCAGGAGCGTTTGACGTAGCAACGGAATCGGTCGTCGCTTTTATGAAGGCCAACGAGAAAGCTACGGTAAGCGAGTTGCGTCAGGCGATCGGAACGACGCGCCGTATCCTGATGCCCATTCTGGATCGGTTAGACAAGCAAGGCGTCACGGTAAGATCCGGAGATTTTCGCATGCTCAGTCGGAGCTACCTGCGACAACAGGAAGCCTAACGCTCTAATTAAAGCTCGAGTTCTAGCTGGCGCTCCTGTGTGGAGTTCCGAGGTGTGATTGAGCGGGTTAGTGGGCGTGAGCGACGTTGTTGATAGCGGCGGGCGCTGTCGAAGAGAGACTTGAGGCGATTCGAAATCTGAATGGAGGTTTGAGGATCTAGTCTATTCATGGCAAGCCATGAGTAATGTTCTTTTGAACAGTGTTCAAGCGAATCTTTGAAATGTTTAACTCGGCCGTTCGATTCCTAGTTCATCAAAGAGATGTCTCATGAGGTGTGCGGACCATTGGCCGGGAGCGTTGGCTTCCTTGAGATAGGTGTAGGTCAAGAGTGCCCCCGCCTGAGCGGCGACGACACGGGAGCTCATTCCTAGGGGGCCCATGCCCATGATCGTCAACGGAACGAGAGAGCGGGTGTCTTCCTGCAGTTGCAATATGGTATGCAAATCGGAGGCGTTCTTTGTGGTGACGGCCAGCTTGATCAGTTCTGCGCCGCCCGCTCGGCCTCGCTGTATCGTCTCATCAAGGCTCTCCCGAGGCGGCGTCGTTGAGAAATCGTGGTAGGAGCCGACTATGCTCACTCCTTGGGACTTGGCCTCGCTGACCACCTTGCTGAAGGCCTCAAGATTGCGGATCTCAATGTCTAGGAGTGTGGTATGCGGGAGGAAGTCGAGCATCCGCTGCTGACGGTCTTCAGGAGACATTTCGAACAGACCGCCTTCCGCAGGGTCTCTAACCGTGATGAGGATCGGTCGGGAGCAATCGGCAAGCCGGCGCACGAGGAGATCCTCATTCTCAAGTAGGGCATCGATGCGAAACTCGATGAAATCGCAGAGCCGAGTGATGTCCTCGAGGTCGGGAAGGGCGGTGAGGGTATCGCCATCGGCGACGGCACCAACAATGGCGGGCTGCGTAGGGACCATCAATTATCAGTAATCGCCGCTTGTCTATTTTAGCAAATGTAGTTTTTAGAGAGAGCATGCTTGCCCGGAAAGAGGAAATCAGCCTTCAGCTGAACCAGATCATCGATAGCGTGATCCTGGCGCTCACGTTCTGGCTTAGTTGGTGGTTTCGATTTCACCTCCCTGAATGGGAGATGTTTACAAGTGTGACCATCGCGAAGTTTGGCTCTTTCCTATGGGTAATGGCCATTGTCGTGCCCTTCACGCCGATGGTGCTCGAATACCTAGGTTTCTATTTCGCCCCTCTCCAGAAGACTGTTTGGACATCACTCCGGCAAATGGGCCAGGCCGTCGTCTATATTGGGGTAATCATTGGCGGAGCAGTCATCTTCTTTAAAATGGAGAATGAGAGTCGTGCGGTTCTCATTATCTTCTCAGCCCTCGCTGGGATTCTTCTGCTCTTGAGGGAGAGAATCTACCAAACATTTCTCCGTCATCAGCTTCGCACAGGGGAGCTCAGTCAGCCCGTTGTTCTCATTGGAATGCCTGAGGACGTGGATGTCGTATTTAACGGCATTCCTATCGAGCAGCGGATGGAAATGGACGTAGTAGCTCGGTTTGATGTCAGGGAAACCAATCGTAAAGAGTTGATGCGAGTCCTTCACGATAAAGGGGTTTCGAGAGTGATCTTTGCGGCGGAACATGTGCATTTCAATGAGGTCGCCGATGCGCTCGCTGCCTGCGAGGTTGAGGGTGTGGAAGTCTGGTTGGCAGCGGACTTCTTTCAGACATCGATCGCGCGCCCGGATTTTCAGATGATTGGCGGAAAGCCCATGCTTGTGTTCCGTTCCACGCCGGAAATCTCATGGGCTCTCCTGCTTAAGACACTATTTGATCGATTGGTGGCCCTGCTGCTGATATTGTTGACCTCGCCCATTTGGTTGTTCGCAGCGATTGGGATTCGACTCTCATCGAAAGGGCCTGTTGTCTTTCGCCAGGAGCGGGGAGGTCTTTATGGGCGTCCGTTCACGATGTTCAAGTTCCGCACGATGGTGCCGGATGCGGAGGCCCAGAAGCTTGTCTTAGAGGCTGAAAATCAGATGTCGGGTCCAGTCTTCAAGATCGACAATGACCCTCGTGTGTTTAAGTTTGGAGGCTTCCTTCGCCGGACGAGCATCGATGAGTTGCCTCAGTTATTGAACGTGGCTATAGGCCAAATGAGCTTGGTTGGGCCTCGCCCGCTGCCGGTAGATGAAGTAGCCAAGATTGAGCAGAGTTCGCAGCGACGGCGCCTCAGCGTTAAACCTGGCATCACCTGTCTCTGGCAGATTGGGGGACGGAACCGTATCTCAGACTTTGATGAGTGGGTCGCTTTAGACTTGGAGTACATCGACAACTGGTCGCTCTGGCTCGATGCCAAGATTCTTTTAAAAACCGTCCCGGTTGTGTTGTGGGGGGCAGGGGCTCATTAAAATGTGGCGAATTGTCTCGTAAGGTGGAGAAAACCATCGCAGGAAAATGCTGTGAACAGAGAATTCTCAGATCAGCGCTTCAACTTGGGGCTCCGAAGTCTCTTAGGCGTTTCTACCGGTTTCCTTGGTCGGTTCCAAAGGTCTAGAATAATAGGAGAAATGGCTTGAAAGGTGATTTTTTTAGCGTTTAATTTTAATTGAGAAATTTCTAGCCATGGCGAGATATTCGAACCATTCTCGCGCCATCCACACCCACAGGATTATGAGAAACCTTTCATTCAGCAGCGTCTCGGCGCTGGTCGCCCTCCTAATTACTCTCGCGGGTGCTTCGGATTCCATGTTTGCCCAGGCGAAGGTGTCCATCAGTAAGTTCAATGTGGACACCATTGCGTCGCCGCAATTCAATCTTCAGGGCTCTAAGAAAGCGTTCAAGCCTGCGAAGGGTTGGCTTGAGGCTGAGGTGGTCTTCCAGGTGAGTTCTTCCAAGCCACCCAAAGACGGCTATTTGCCTGATTCATTACAGATTGATATCTTCCTGGTTCTTAAAGGAAGCGACGGCAAGAAGAAGCTTGTGAAGCACTCCGGTAACTATGCGAATGTGGCCGTTGGTAAGCAGCAAGCTGTTGCGGTTTATCTGCCTCCTCGCGAGTTCGCTCGCCTCACCGGAAAGCATCGTCCGTCAAAGGGTGAATTGGTTGGCTATGCTGTGAATGTGAAGTATGCGGGCAAGTCAGTCGCTTCAGACATGAGGAAGATGACCAAGGAGCAGTCAGAGAGTGCTCCGGAGATGGAATTGCTGCCCAAAAACCAGACTCCTTTCCGTGATCTTTACTACGACAATTATTTGAACGATTCTTCTAGTTAGTCTCGACACTTTCTGTCACTGAAGTTTCCCTTCGATATCGCATCGCATCTATGGCAACCAAATCTACCTCAACGGTTATCAATCTAGGCTCCCAAAGGGTGAGTCTAGCTACAATTTCTGGTGGCTCGAAAGGGTCGCTGGCGCTGACGCGCTTCTTTCATCATGATCTCGAGGGAGATCCTTCTTCGGATGCTACACGCATTCCGCAGATGCAGATGGGTGTGAAGTCGGTTGTGGATCAGGCTAAAGCGAAGGGCAGCGACGTTCGTTGTGCCATCGCTGGTCAGCCTGTGTTCATGCGCTTTGTGAAGCTGCCACCTCTTAGTGAGGATAAGGTTGACCAGATCGTTGAGTTCGAGGCGCAGCAGAACGTGCCTTTCCCGATTGATGAAGTTGCTTGGGGTTACCAATTGATCGGTGAGCCTGGTTCGATTGATGTGGAGGTTCTCTTAGGGGCTATCAAGTCTGATGAGCTTTCCGCGATGAATTCGGCTGTGGAGCGTTCGGGGGTTAAGACGCTGTCGATGGACGTCTCGCCGATGCTCGTATACAATGCGTATCGCAACAGCTACGCGGATCAAAAGAAGCCCGCTCTGATCCTTGATGTTGGCGCTCGTACCGCAAATCTGATCTATGCTGAGCCTGGTCGTGTCTTTATCAGCTCCAGCCGTATTGGGGGAGCGAGTTTCACTCAGGCAATCGCGAAAGAGATGGCTATTCCGTTCGAGGCTGCAGAGGCTTTGAAGCTTCAGAAAGGAACTATTTCTCCTAATGGGACTGAGCCATCGGATGAGCAAGCTGGCTTGATCTCGACGATTTTGAAGAACGCTGTCACTCGTCTGCACGGTGAGATTGTTCGGACGAATAACCGATACAAGTCCCAGCAAGAAGGCAGTCTTCCTGAAGTGGTTTACTTGGCTGGGCGTGCTTCTGGCACTGAGGGGCTTGCGCAATTCTTGCAAGAGAAGCTCGGAGTTCCCGTTGAGTACTTTAATCCACTTCGAAATGTGGGTATTGGGCCAAAGGTGAATCAGGATGCCGTGGCTGCTGAAGCGCACACCATGGGTGAGTTGGTTGGTCTTGCGTTGCGCAATGGGCCGCAATCACCCATTGAGCTCGAGTTGGTGCCGCCATCTCTGGCAAATGCGCGTGATCTTGAAAAGCGTAAGCCGGCGCTCTTGCTTGGCACTGCGGGCATCTTGGGTGCTCTTGCTGCTGGAGGGTTCTACTTCACTCGAGCTGCACAGGTCATTGATGGTAAGATCGGTGACCTCAAGGCCGAGACCGAGGAACTTGCCGAAGTGCAGGGCGCGATTGAATCCTCCACTGCTGATCGCGATGCTGTGCAGGCTCGGACCGGTGCGTATACGGATGCAGTGATTCAGCGCACCTATTGGGCAGACTTTCTTACGGATCTGAATAGTCGATTGAAGTCTCCGGAGGTTTGGTTTACAACCTTGGAGCCGATGATTGGTGAAAAGGAATTGACCAAAGAGCTCACGGGCGACTTTGAGCCGATTTTGGGCTCACGTTCACTCAAGAAATTCAAGGCAGAGACTGGGAGCAAGAGGGACGCGGGACCAGCCAAGCGGGTTGAAGTCGATACGGTCACCTTGAAAGGCCTCTTCCGTAGCCCGGCTCGTCCGACGATCGTGTCGGAGGTTTTACTGAGTGCTCTAAAAGACTCGCCTTATCTTAAGACAAGCGGCATGGATGCCGATGATCAGGAAATTGTCCTTACTGACCTGATCAAATTTAACGATGGCACTGATGATACTGTCTGGGCCTACGACTTTGAGCTCACTCTGCCGTTGCAGGAGCCGGTCGTGATTGATTAGCACCCAAGTTTCTTTGTCGATAATACCAATGAACTGGATTAAACAGAATATATTCTTGTCGGGCCTCATCGCCTTGTTGGTCATCGGAATCGGTGGCTTAGGTTTCTTCTTTACGAAGGCGCGTGGCGAGTTCGCTGATGCGAAAGATAGTCTTGTGAAGGCTTATGCTGCGAAGCGAGATCTTCAGGAGCAAGAGCCGTTCCCGAATAGTGAGAACGCGGCTGTTGTCCGTGATCTTGTTAGTGAGTATCGCAAGAGCGCTGAGGCGGTTGCTAATAAGATGTATGTCAGTCAGGTGCCAATGCCGACTGGTGTGCGGATCGCTCAGTTTACGGAGGACCTTGCGCTGAAAGTAGATGCTGTTGTTGAGGCGGCATCGGCTTCGGGTGTTGCCCTCCCTGAGGGTTTCTACCTAGGGCTGGATAAATATCGAGCGCAAGTGCCCTTGGAGGGCGCTGTCGATCAGCTTCAGTTTCAGCTCGATGCGACGCTTTGGCTCAGCAATCTTCTTCTCGCTAATGATGTGAAAAGGTTCTCGGTCAAGCGGCAGCAGATGCCATTTGAGACACGTGCCGCAGCACCAGCAGCGAAGAAGAAGGGGAAGAAGAGTGCCAGAGGAAAGAAGGCGGCTCCTTCGAAGAAGGCGAAGCCTGTGTCTGTTACCTATCCCATGGAGATTGCTCTTGAGCTGCCTGAGAAGAACTTCCAAGCGGTGCTCAACACGCTTAGCAACACTTCAAGCGCTCTCGGTGAGTTAGCCGAGGATGGTGAATACTACTTTGTGACTCGTTGGATGCGTATGGAGAATCAGTCTTTGATTGGTCCGGAGCGCTCTGAGGAGCCAGAAGAGATCGAGTTGGAAGAAGGTGAAGAGCCTGCTGAGCCAGAGGCACAGGGAATTAACATGGTCTTTGGGCGGGAGAATGTGCGTGCCTACTTGGCGCTCGATCTCGTGCGCTTTCTACCCAAGACCAACGGCTAATAATCAGTTTTAAATCAATTACTTAAGCGGACTACATGAACGAAGAATGGTTGAAAGAAAACTACGAGAAAGCGATTCTCGTAGTAGCTACTGTCATCGCGCTTGCTTTGGCAGGTTGGTTGATCTTCTCGAGCTTGAAATTCGGATCTAACTTCGATCAAGCCAGCGTTCCTGAGAGCGGGCAGATGCCGGAAACTGGACTCGCTAAGGTCGAGAAGGCATCGAAGGCTCTCTCGGAATCCGTGAAATGGGAGGGGGCGAATCTCTTTGTATCGGCACCGGTCATTGAGAAGTGGAACCCTTCCAAGGGAGAGCAGGAACTGATCCCAGTTGAGGGAGATGAGAGTGTTCATGAGCCTCTTACCAATGACTGGATCAACAAGTATGACCTCGATATCACTGCGACTGACTTGAAAGGCCAAGATCCGGATGGCGATAACTTTACCAACTTGGAAGAATTTGTTGCCGTTCCAAAGACCGATCCAACGAGTGCCGATAGTCATCCGGCTTTCATCACCAAGGTTTGTTTGGCTGGAATGGTCTCATCTGATTTGAGTCTTGTCTTCAAGGCTCAGGTTGATCCAACGACCTGGCAGGTTGATCTGGTTTCTGAAGGCAAGTATCGCTCCAAAAACATGCTTGTGAACAAGGGTTCGAAGTTTGGTCCTGATAACCGCTTCCGTCTCGATGCCTATGCAGAAGAGAAAGGTTCAGATGCTAATGGAATTCCGACGGACACTTCCACGATTACTGTTAGTTTCGTTGAGGCTGGTGGAACCGCGCGAGTTTCGCGGACTTTGGTTCGTGACGTTGGGTGGGAACAGCCAACTCATGAGGGGACGTTCATAAATCAATACGACGGTGAGGAATTTACCGCGATACGCGGGAGTTCCTTTAAGTTGTCTAATGATCCGACCCAAAATTTCAAGATCATCGAAGTCACGGCCAGCAAGGCCATTATTAAAGATCAAAAGGGTAAAGACTTAGAGATTCTACCCTGCCAATAAGGCGAAACACCTTTCGAATAACACCCAGTAGCACTGTAAAAGCACACACTTATGACGATTAGAAGCTGCCTACACCAATTCCGAAACCACTTTTTAGTGGCGGCGGTAGTTCCCTTGCTAGCGGTCGATGCGATGGCCGGCGGACCAGGAGCTGCCCCCGGTGGACTTGCTCAGTCTGAAATCCTCCGACGCCAACAACGTGTCACCGAAGCTAACGCGGCCTATGTGAATGGCGTGCGCGCTGGCAAAGATGGCGATTATGCGACGGCTTACGATCAGTTGAGTCTTGCGTTAGACACGCTACCCTATGCTGACCAGACGGAAATGCATCGTCAGGTGTATTCGGAAGCGTATGTGAACTACGCTAGCACCCATGCTCAGAATGTCGCCGCTGATGGTGGTGCAGCCGAAGCTCAAGAGATCGTCGAAACTGTTTTAGCAGTAGATCCTGAAAATAAGCAGGCAGCGTCGCTTCTCAAAGGCCTTGAGCGCGGTGAGTATGCAAACGTTCCGGGTCACGCTGAGAATTCAAAGCGTGTGCTCCAGCTTCTTAAAGAGGCGCGTAGCTATCATGGTCTCGCTCGTTACAAGGACGCTGATGCGAAATACAATGAAGTGCTTCGCCTTGACCGTTACAATGCAGCTGCCCGCCGAGGTCTTGAGGCGGTGGCTCATGCTAAGTCCTCTTACCGTCAGCAGGCTTACAAACAGACTCGCGCAACGCTGATCCGCCAGGTGGATGAGTCTTGGGAGCTTCCAGTTCCTCTCGCCAATGCACAGTCTGGTGCTAGCGGTGGTGGTCGCACCGATGATGGCGGTCTTGGTTACATTACCGCAAAGCTTGATGGCATCGTCATTCCATCTCTTCGCATGAATGGTTTCTCGCTGCAAAGCGCGATCGACTATCTTCGCGAGCGGAGCATCCAGCTCGACAATATCGAAGGCAATCCTGCTCGGAAGGGGATCAACATCCTAATCGATGAGCGCAAGATTAATCAGTCTAGCCCTGGTGTCCTCGACCAGCAGTCGATTACTCTCGATCTTCAAAACGTTCCTTTTGCTGAAGCACTTCGCTATGTGACCGGGCTCGCCGGGGTGAAATACCGCATGGAGCCACACGCCGTTGTGATCGTTCCTCTAACAGACCGCAGTGAGGCACTCTTCACGCGTCGTTATCAGGTGCCTCCATTCTTCCAGAGTCTTGGTGGTGGCGGAGACGGCGGTGGTGGTGCAGCGATTGATAGTGATCCTTTCGCCGATGCTGGTGATTCTGGCGGAGGTGGCGGAGCGTCACTCTCACGTAAGATGTCAGCCAAGGAGATTCTTGAAGGAAAGGGAATCACCTTTGCTGACGGCTCTACAGCGTTCTACATCGCGTCTGCTTCTGAGCTCGTTGTTCGCAACACTCAGTCAATGCTAGATATCGTCGATCAGTTTGTGAACAACCTCATCGATGAAGGGGTGCCGAAGCAGATCAAAGTGGAAGCCAAGTTCGTCGAAGTGCAGCAGGACAACCTTAAAGAGTTTGGATTCGATTGGGTGATGGGTGCCTTTGGTGCCGGCAGTGGCGATAAAGTCATGGTCGGCGGCGGTTCCGTTGGTGGATCCGAGCGAGGTTTCGGTGGTGGTGACTTCCCGTTCTTTGGGCGGGGCACCAGCGTTCCGGATAGTAATCCTCTGAATCCAGTAACGGCAGGCCTTCGTAGCGGGGCTGCAGCCATTAATGAGAGCGCGATCCAAGCACTGATTGCTGCCGGCCGAGTTGGTGCCGCTTCTGAAATCGTAAACCCTGCGCCTGGAATCTTTTCTGTAGCCGGTGTTCTAACTGATCCTCAATTCCAAGTGATCTTGCGTGCGCTTGATCAGAAGAAGGGGACAGACCTCCTCTCTGCTCCAAGTATCCTGACTCGCAGTGGCTCACAAGCACAGGTCGAGGTGATTCGGGAGTTAATCTATCCAACCGAGTATGATCCACCAGAGCTTCCACAGGACTTTGGTGAGCCGGTAGTCGCCGCAGAGGCTCCTGTCATTCCCGGTGCCGAGGCTCCTACCACACCAAGCTTTCCGGTGACTCCAGCCACACCAACCGCCTTCCAAACACGTAACACAGGTGTGACGCTCAAAGTCACTCCACAGGTTGGTCCTGATGGTTACACGATCGAGATGGACCTCGTTCCCGAGGTTGTCGAATTCGAAGGCTTTGTGAACTACGGTAGTCCGATCACCACCACGGGAACGGACATCTTGGGTAACCCACAACGGATTGTCCTCACCGCCAACCGTATCGAGATGCCAGTCTTCGCGACACGTCGTGTCACTACGAACGTGACCGTGTATGATGGTTCTACGGTAGCGATCGGTGGTTTGATTCGCGAAGATGTCCAACACACCGAAGACAGGCTTCCAATCTTTGGCGATCTTCCCTTGATTGGCCGACTCTTCCGGATCGAAGCCGAACAGCGCAAGAAGCGTAACCTCATGGTCTTCGTGACTGCTCGTTTGATCGATCCATCCGGCCAGCCTCTGAATCGCGACGACGAGGAGTTTGAAGAAGACGAGCTTGATGGCTCCCTTTTCCCGCCCGCAGATCCTATCGCTCCAATGAGCTACGGGAAGAACCCTGTCAGTGACAGCAAGTAAACCCAACCAACGAGAAACTAAGTCTTTGCAAAACATGATGAAGAACGATGCTTCAAAACGATTTGGGTCTGCTTCCTTGCTCCTTGCTAGCACGGTGCTGGCGACTCAAATGCTTATTTTTCCTCCAGCAGCAGTTGCTGATGAAGGTAACGTCTCCCGGGCGGCTGAACAAGAGCGACTCCAACGTGAGTATCTCGTGGGTCAGGCCCGCGAAGCATACTATCAGGGGCTAGAGCTTGAGAAAGGTAGTGATCTGCCCAATGCTGGCGCTAACTATCGCCAGGCTCTACAAACTCTGCCTGACGCTGAGCGCACAGCTGCTGAGCGTCAGGTTTATGCAAATGCCTTTGCTCGTGTCTGCATCGCCCTGTCCGAAGAGAGCGCTAGCGAAGGTGGTCTTAAGGCGGCGAACAGTTACGTCGATGTCGCCACGGAGTATGCTCCCAGTCACGCTGGTCTCCTAGCGATGAAGAAGCGCCTTGGTGATCCAGAATGGTATGCGCCAGGTGACACCGAGGGTCATCGAGCTAAAGTCGCTCGTGTGACCGGTAATCTTGGCCAAGGTGAGGCTGCCCGGAATTTGGGTGAGCTCGATAATGCGGAGCAGCACTTCGTTGAAGTCTTGCATGACGATCCCTACAATAGCGCCGCTCGCCAAGGTATTGAGCGTGTCGAGAAGGATCGCGTCAGTTATCTTGATGCTGCGTATGACCAAACCCGTGGTGAGTTTCTTGATCAAATCGCCCAGAAATGGGAAATGCCGATCCCTGGACGCAAGCGTCTTGGTGGTAGCCCTGATGATGCTGGATTCACTGGTGCAGGAGACACTCGAGAGGACATTAATCGTCGCTTGGAAACGATCATTGTTCCAGAGATCAATCTTGGACCGGTAAATATCCGCACAGCGAAAGATTACCTCCAGCTGAAGTCTACAGAGCTCGATCCCGAAGGCGTTGGTGTGAAGTTCGTCTTGGACGAGGGGAATATCACGGCTTCGGACGCGAACGCGTTGAATCAGAGCTTCCGTCTCCGGATGAAGTCTGCACCTCTCGGTGTGGTTCTGAATTACGCCTGTGAACTCGCTGGTCTTCGTTATAATGTGGAGCGTTACGCTGTGAAAATCGTCCCTGGTTCAGATATTGCCAGTGAGCAGTTGTTCACGAAGACCTACTCTGTGCCACCTTCCTTTGAGCGCCTAGGCGTTGCGGACGGCGGCGGTGGCGGAGAAGACGGTGGCGATGACGATCCCTTCGGAAGTGCAGCAGCTCCGGCTGCTTCGGCCCGCGCTCTTCCTGAAGATGTGCTCAAGAGCCGAGGTATTCCCTGGCCCACAGGTGCCAGCGCAATCTACAACCGCGGTTCTAGTAAGCTCTTGGTGACGAACACTCAGAGTAACATGGAACTCGTCGACGCTTTCGTCGACAGCATCCAAGAGAAGATCGTCAAGCAGGTCGAAGTGCGTGTGAAGTTCGTGGAGATTCGTCAAGAGAACCTTGATGTACTCGGCTTCGATTGGCTGATTGGTGGCTTTGGTCTCAGCGGATCTAACAGCGTCCTAGGCGGTGGCGGCACACTCGGCAACTCTCGAAGCAACTTCAATGTTGATGAGAGCGGGGGCGTTGCCTCACAAGTTCCGTTCTTCTCCACGACGTTCGACGCCGATGGTAATCCTCAGCGAGGTGCCATTGGGCAAAACCCTGTTACCGGTGGACTCCGAACCGGCTCCCAAGGGATCAGAGGAAGCGCTATCGATTCATTGATTGCTGATCTTCCTCGTGGTCAAGCGGAAGCTCTTTCTCCGGCACCTGGCATTGTCTCTGTCGCTGGCATCTTCACAGACCCTCAGTTCCAGGTGATCATGCGTGGCCTCAGCCAGCACAAGTCAGCTGATTTGGTTACCGCACCCACAGTGGTTACGAAGAGCGCTCAGAAAGCTCGAATCGAAGTGGTTCGCGAGCTAATCTATCCTGTCGAGTTTGATCCACCAGAACTCCCTCAGGAAGTCAGCGTGGGTGTCGGAGCAGGAATCTTCCCAGTGACCCCTGCTCACCCAACCACGTTCGAGATGCGCCCCACGGGTGTCACCTTGGAAGTTGATCCACAGGTTGGTCCTGATTCTTACACGATCGACTTGAGCCTGGCTCCTGAGGTTGTCGAGTTTGACGGATTTGTGAACTACGGTAGTGAGATCACGGCTGCTGGAACCGATGCTCTTGGTAATCCCACCAACGTGCTGGTTACCGACAACCGAATCGACCTTCCGATCTTCTCAACTCGCCGCGCGGCAACGAATGTGACGATCTATGATGGTTCCACGATTGCTCTTGGTGGCTTGATTCGCGAAGACGTTCAGACAGTGACTGATAAAGTACCCATCGTTGGTGACCTGCCTTACATCGGCCGCCTCTTCCGGAGCAATTCGGATCAGCACCTTCGCAGGAACTTGGTCATCTTTGTCTCTGCTCGTTTGATCGATCCTTCTGGAATGGCTTTCCGCGATCAGCTGGAAAACCAACTCGAAACGACTCCTGGACTCGAGTAAACTGGGATTGTTTCAGATTTTAATGAAACGAGGGGTGGAAGCAATGGCTTCCACCCCTCGTTGCGTTTTCACATGAGTGACCAATTTGCTGCTCGGAATCCTCTGGCGAGACTCTATCGGGTGGTTGTCTCAGGCGGGATTGCGACAGGGAAGAGCACCTTCCTAAGACAGATCCAGACTCTCCTCCCAGAGGTCGGCGTCTTCGACTGCGATGCCGCCGTTCACCAGCTCTTGACAGAGGGGCCGGTCATGGCAAGACTGCGAGCGTTGTTCGGGGCACCTATCTTTACAAATAATGTCCTGAATAGATCTGTGCTTCGACAAGTAGTCTTCGCAGATGAGTCGTGTCGGCGACAGTTAGAGGATCTTATCCACCCGCTTGTGCGTTCCCGTTGTGAGGAGCACTTTGCCAGTTATGCTGCCAAGCGTTCGGAGGGGCTCTTTATCGCTGATGTGCCTCTCTATTTCGAAACCCATGGAGCTTATCCAAACGACCTGGTGGCCGTTGTTGCCACAACCCGAGCCACACAGAAGCGGCGCCTAATGCAGCGTTCCCAACTTTCGAGCGAATCTGCTGATTCTATCATCAGGGCTCAATGGCCCATTGAAGAGAAGGTGCTCTTGGGCGATGTCCTAGTTTGGAATGAGTGCCCGATTCACTGCCTTAGCGCGCAAACGGAACTCTTCCTCAGCAGCCTCCTCTAATTCTTTCCATAACGAACACCATGACCACCGAAGCTGAGACACAAGATCTCTCTGAGACGTCCGCGGCCATTGCCGCTTCTCCTCAGAAACCTGAAGAAGCGCCTCCGGCAAAACCGAAGCCTGAGGTGCCCGAGCGGGTAGATCTAAACGAACTCCATGATCTCACGCTCGTGGAAATGCACAAGAAGGCTACTTCTCTTGAGCTCCGGGTAGGAAACGGTGCGAAGCATCAGATCTCGTATGAAATTCTGAACTACTACGCGCGAAACGGCTCTGTTGTGGATGCCGTCGGCATTGTTGACTTGGGGCAAGAAGGCTTCGGACATCTGCGCTACGCCAAATCAAACTTTATCCCACAACAAGACAACGTCTTTGTCCCGCAGGCGCTCATGCGTCGCTATGACATCAAGAGCGGTCAGAAGCTCCGGGTAGAAGCGCGGTCTCCGCAGAAGCGGGAGAAATTCCTCACGGTCGAAACCATTCTCGAAATCGAAGGTGTTCCGGTGGACGACTATGAGTCTCCAGCGAACTTCGAGAGCCTGACAGCACTCTTCCCTGTGGACCGAATTCTTCTAGAGAATAGGGAATTGCAGTCCGTCAGTGCGCGTGTCGTCGATTTGATTGCTCCGTTAGGAAAAGGGCAGCGTGGCTTGATTGTCGCTTCCCCGCGATCTGGTAAGACGATTCTCCTTAAGGACATCGCCAAGGCGATCAGTAAAAATCACGAAGAAGTAGAACTGATTGTGTTGCTCATCGATGAGCGACCTGAAGAAGTCACCGATTTCCGGGAAACAGTAGATGCGCAGGTCTTTAGTTCGACCTTCGATGAGACGGCCTTGCGGCATATCCAAGTGGCAGAACTCGTCTTGGAACGGGCCAAGCGGCTTGTTGAAATGAAGAAAGATGTTGTGGTGCTGCTAGATAGTATCACGCGGCTTTCCCGCGGCTACAACAACACTATGGGAGGTAAGGGCGGCGTCACTCAAGGTGGGGTCAATCCTAAGGCTCTTCAGAAAGCTCGCCGCTTCTTTAGTGCCGCGCGTAATCTCGAAGAGGGAGGCAGCCTTACGATTCTTGCCACGGCACTCGTGGAGACGGAGAACCGCATGGATGATATCATCTTTGAGGAATTCAAAGGGACGGGTAACTTGGAGATTCATCTAGACCGGGAGCTAGCCGAGAAACGAATTTATCCAGCGATCCACTCGCTCCTCTCGGGCACTCGAAAGGATGATCTGCTCTATCATCCTGACGAATTTGCGAAAATTAGCGTCTTGCGTCGTCAAATGGCCAAAGTGCCTGCGGGAGAAGCTATGGAGAAATTGGTGCGTAATGTTAAGCGAACCAAGACCAATGTGGAGATGCTTCTAGCGGGACTAAAATAGATGGAGGAAGGCAGCTCGGCTCCTGTTCCCTTCCTTTCTGAGGAAGCGGCTTTGCAAGAATTTCTGTCAGGGTGTCCTAAGGGCATACCCTGTTGCGTGGATACTGAGGCAGATAGTTTGTACTCTTATCGCGAGAAAATTTGTTTGATCCAGTTCGGTTGTGGAGATCACCTGGCGTTGATTGATCCGCTAACGATCAAGGACATGACGTCTTTGCTAGATTTCTTAGACCAAGCTTCTCAAGTCTGGATGCACGGTGCGGACTACGACATGAGCATTCTGAACCGGACTTATCAGCGTGTTCCGGATCCAGTCTTCGATACTCAAATTGCAGCCCGTCTTCTTGGATGTCGCACGTTTGGCTTGGCCTATTTGATAGAAGATCTGCTCGAGGTGAAGCTCTCAAAGCAGTCACAGAAGAAGGATTGGGGAGAACGTCCTCTCCCTGAGAAGATGCTTACTTATGCAGCAAACGATGTTCGTTATCTGCAGCCTCTCATTGAGAGCTTTGAAAAGCGCCTTCACGACGCTGGACGTTGGGAGTGGTTTCTTCAGTCCTGCGGTGCTGCGCGTCGAGTGGTCTTGAGCCGACCTGAAAAGAATCGAGATGATATGTGGAAGATCCCAGGATGGGGCAAAGTGAGTCCTCGAGGACTGGCCTATCTCCGGGAGATCTGGCTTTGGCGTGACGGCATGGCCTCACGCCGAGACAAGCCACCGTTCAAGATCATCTCCAACGATCAGATTTTATCGATGAGTGTCAGTCTGGCGGCGGGGAAATCCGTCGAGCTGCCGCCGCGCTTCCGACCTGGTCAGAAGGATCGATTTGAGGAGGGTGTCGCCAAGGCCGAGGCCTTGCCTGATGATGAGTTGCCCAAGTGGGAGCGCAAGAAGCGTCTCGCTAAGGCAAACGACTGGGAAGGAGTCTTCAAAGCCTTGCGCGGTGCGAGAGATCAAGCTTCTGAAGACTACGATCTAGAGCCCTCGATCATTTCCTCTAAGGCTTCCCTTGAGCGCTACGCCTTTGCCAATGCGGAAGATCGCACTCCAGAGCTTCGGGATGAGCTCTTTCTGCCATGGCAGCAGGCACTTATCTTTCCTCAGGACGCCTAGATCGCTTCATTCTCATAGAGCCACTTTCACGTGCTTCGTCTTGAGGTACTCGAAGATAGCTTTTCTAGACAGCTCCAGACCGAACCCACTGTCTTTCCAGCCTTCGTAGGGCGCATACGCAGAGTTTACGGCACCATGATTGAGGCATACGGTGCCAGCCTCGAGCTGTTCACTCAGACGAAGCCCTGCCTCAAAATCTCGCGTGAACACATAGCTAACGAGGCCATAGCTCGAGTCATTCGCCTCAGCCACGGCCATGTCTGTGTCAGAAAATGACTTCACGGGAAGCACCGGACCAAAGGTCTCTTCGTGCCAGAGTTTCATTTCGGCGCCCGCTTGAGTGAGCACTGTGGGCAAATAGTAGTGACCGTCTTGATAGGATTCACCACTTGGAGGCGAACCACCACAAATGAGTTTCGCGCCATGTGCGATGGCATCGGCGACGTGATCCTCCACCTGGGTCCGGGTCGCGGCTGTGGTGAGAGGGCCCAAGTCCACATTAGGATCGGTGATGCCGTCACCCATCGTCATAGATTGTGCTTCAGCCACTAGCCGTTCCACCAGGGCATCGTGAATGGATTCGTGGGCAAAGATGCGGTTCACACTACTGCAGGATTGGCCGCCGTTGCGGAATCCCTTGTAGCTGAGAATCTTGGCTGCCAGATCGACGTCGGCATCTGCACACACGATCGCTGGACAATGGCCACCGAGTTCGAGGGAAACGCGCTTAAGAGAGGGGGCGCAACTCGCGAAGATCTGTTTCCCCGCACTGGTAGACCCCGTCATGGCAACTTTAGCGATTCCGGGATGAGTAACTAGCGCTTCTCCTAATGTAGCATCCGGGCCAGTCAGCACATTCACTAAGCCCGGCGGCAAGCCGCCTTCGGTCAAGGCCTGACAGAAGGCCAAGGGGGAGAGAGGGGTTACTGGGGTAGGCTTCACCACCATGGCACAGCCCGCCGCGAGCGCGGGGCCGAGCTTCCAACTGAGGAGGGCCACGGGATAATTCCAGGGGGTGATCCCAGCGCACACGCCGACCGGAAGGTGTGTCACCCAAGATCGGAAAGACTTCTTCTCCGTCGGTGGCATGGTGCCCTCGATACGAGGCGCTTCCGAGGCGTAGTAGTCGATCAGGTCGCAGGCTCCGGTGACTTCGCCCTTCGCCTGGTTCCAAGGCTTCCCTTGCTCTAGCGCCATGAGCCGGCCAATCTCGTCGGCCTGAGTGCGAACATGTGCCGTTGCTTTGCGCAGGGTGGCTTCACGCTCGTAAGCTGTCTTGTTAGACCATTGTTTGAAAGCGGCTTTAGCACTAGCGATGGCCTTGTTGATATCTGTGACATTTGCTGCTGCTGCCTGTCCGATGACGTTGCCATTGGCCGGCGAATGGATGTCATAGAGAGCGCCATCAGCTGCGCCACAAGCTTGACCTTCTATCAAAAGGTGACTCATAGGGTGTTAGTTAGGCGTGATACAAACTTTAAGAGCTTCGCCAGATTCCATTAATGGAAAGGCTTCTTCGATACGGTCTAGAGGGAGCGTGTGCGTGATGATGCGATCAGCGGGAAATCGCCCACTTTGGATGAGAGATTGGGAGGCTTGAAAGTCGCTCATCTTCTCGGAGTAGGACCCTGTCACGAGTAACTCTTTGTAGTGCAAATGGTTCGTATTCAGCACGGCTGTTGGCGCGGATTTCGGCAGGCCGCCGAAGAACTCGACGCGGCCGCCTTTGCCGGCCATTTCAAGAGCATCTGCCTGGGCCTGAGCATGGCTGCAGGCGACGATCACCACACTCGGGCCAAGCCCGTCGGTCAACTCCTGCATCTGTGTTAGGTGGTCGCCTTCTGGCGTTACGGCTATGGTGCCATCGAGATCAAAGGTCGCTGCTTTCTCGAGTCTTGCGCGCGATAAGTCTAGCATCC
Source organism: uncultured Verrucomicrobiales bacterium (assembly GCA_938082635.1). Lineage (GTDB taxonomy): Bacteria > Verrucomicrobiota > Verrucomicrobiia > Verrucomicrobiales > DEV007 > JAACDM01. The sequence goes on along the minus strand of CALLLI010000047.1, from coordinate 33,988 downwards.
ACACCTTCTGCGCACCTTGTAAACGGGCAATCGCAGCGTGCATGACGCCGATTGGGCCTGCGCCGATCACCGCCACGGTGTCATGTAGGCCGATGTTCAGGCGGCCATGGGCATTGATGACGCAGCCAAGAGGTTCAGCCAGTCCCATGTGCGAGGAGGGAATGTCAGTCTCCACTTTGAACAGTTGGCCATTGCTTACTGCCGTAGCGGGAACCTTCATGAGTGGAGCAAAGGCGCCATCATAATGATAGGACATGGTCGTGCGTTGCTGGCACAAGTTCTGCCGACCACGCTTGCAGTAGAGACACTCGCCACATGGCAAGACAATGTACATGACCACGCGATCGCCTAGGCGAAGGCCTTGCGGGTCGCTAGCGCGAGATTCAACCACACGGCCACAGAACTCGTGGCCAAGGATACGAGGCGGTTTGATCTTTTGATCGCCGTGGCGGTAGGTCCTGAGATCAGTGCCGCACACAGCACAAGCATCAATCTCTAGCAGAACTTCACCGTCAGCGAGTTCAGGATCGTCAACGTCTTCGACGCCGAGAGCTTCTTTCCCACGATAGACGGCAGCGCGCATAAGAGCTACCTACGTGTTTCAGCCCATGTGCTCAAGGCCTTCTCGCCTAGAAGATCGAAGGGATCGAAGGGTGTGGTCATCAGTGCGCCGAAGGGGGCGCTCGAACGGCACCTTACCTTTGCGGCGGAGCCGAGGCCTAGATTCAACCTGCTCTTCCATGGCAACCATGGTATTGAGAAGCTGATCCAAGGTGGAAATGGGCTCTTTGGTCGGAAGGGCAGCCTCAGTGCGGCTGGATTGAGGCTTAATCTCCCGCGGAGCGAACCGCACGGGCTCAAGGGGGGGATCTGAAAGGTGCTCAGGCAACAAGAGACGCCTAATCGCTGCCCGCTTCGTTGCCGGTGCTGGAAAGGATTGAGCAGGTCTAGCGTGGGGAGCGGTCACGATCTGAGCACAAAATGGACAAGGTGCGGAGACGCCAGCGAAGTGAGCGGGCGTCTGAATGCGTCCCTTGCAAGAGGTGCAGTGAAAAGTGAGAAATTGGCCTGTTTCATTAACCGACACTTTTGATAATTACCATTTTTAATGTAAATTTCAAATAACATTCTCTAATCAAAGGTAATTTCTCGAAAGTTCTTACTAATCCGTCTGAACGTTAGGGTCTTATCGGTGCGCTCGACCTGGATTTCGGTGCCATCGACGATCACTTTTGAGACTTCATCAGACATGTGCAGGACCAAGTCATAGGTCTGATAGCGCTCTTCGAAGTCCCCGGAACGATCTTGTCGGCATCCTTTCCGAGACAAGGTGAACGTCTTGACCACCGTAGAGCCGTCCCCGTCTCCAGCATCCTCGTAGCATTGAGTCGTCACGGCATCTCCCTTGGGCAAATAGGCGTGTAGCGAGAGCGGGGCCGTTGGGAGTTGGCCGACGTATTGCTGACGAGGCCCCATCGTGAGCACGCTGCCCGCCCGGACAAAGATCGGGATCTGATTGGGCGGTGTGCGCACCCAAATTTCATTGCTCCCGTCGTGGGCCAGGTCCTCCCAAAAGTCGATCCATTCTCCATCAGGTAAATAGACCCAGCGTCCGTCGATTCCGGGCTGCGATACTGGGCAGATGAGCAGCTGATCCCCCAAACCGAACTCCTCCTCCCGATGATGCGTCTCGGGATCATCAGGTGAGAGTGCCACCAGGCTACGTAACATCGGTGTGCCGATGTGGTGATGTTGCCAGAATATGGTGTAAATGTAGGGGAGGAGCCGCATACGAAGCTCGATTGCTTCTCGAGCAATCGAGGTATAAGGCTCACCAAACGACCAAGGTTCTTGATCGCCGTGATCACCAGACGAATGGGTGCGGCAGAACGGATGGAAGACGGCCATTTGAAGCCATCTGGTGTAGAGTTCACCGTCTGGACTATCTATGAACCCACCAATGTCCGAGCCGATGAACGACAGCCCGCTCATCGCGAGGCGTTGGCATTGCACGTTGGCAATGCGCAAGTGTTCCCAGGAAGCCACGTTGTCTCCTGTCCATGCAGAGGAGAAACGTTGTACTCCGGCATAAGCTGAGCGGGTGATGGCAAAGGGCCGTTTGCCATTGCCAAATCTCTTCAAGCCCTCGTAGGTCGCCCGGACCATCTGCGTACCATAGATATTGTGCGCTTTGCGATGGCTGCATGGCTGACCTTCATAGTCATGGCGGACGTCATTTGGGAATGTGCCAGTCTCAAACACGGCAGGCTCGTTCATGTCATTCCACACACCATGGACGCCGTCTTCTAACATCAGTCCTTTGTAGAGGCCAGCCCACCATTCGCGAACGCTCGCTTTGGTGAAGTCAGGAAAACAACACTTGCCGGGCCAGACACTGCCCTTCATGCGTGCGCCATCCATGCGTTTGCAGAAATGGTCGCCCTCTTTGCCTTCCCTGTAGACCCAGTAATCCTCGTCCACCTTGATTCCGGGATCGATCATCACGACGGTCTTGAAACCCTGTGTTTCAAGGTCTGAGATCATCTTGCGCCGATCTGGAAAGTTCTCCTCATTCCACGTGAAACAGCGAAAGCCGTCCATGTAGTCGATGTCCAAGTAGATGGCGTCGCAGGGAATCTCGAGTTCACGAAAGGTCGAAGTGATCTTCTTGACCGTCGCTTCATCTGCGTAGCTCCACTTGCACTGATGATAGCCCAGTGCCCACATGGGCGGCAGGTCAGGGCGGCCTGTCAGTTGAGCGAAGGCCTCCGTCACTTCGAGCTGGCCGTCCCCATACATGAAATAGTAGTTCATCTCTCCGCCTTGTGAGATGAAGCTACTTACATTGTTGCGCTCATGTCCGAAGTCAAAAGTGCTGCGGAAAGTGTTATCGAAAAAGATGCCGTAGCTTTTCTTATGATGCAGACTTAGGTAAAAGGGGATGTTCTTGTAGAGAGGGTCGGTATCACGACCATACGCGTAAGTGTCAGATCCCCATAGTTGGAATCGTTTGCCTCGAAGGGAAAGAGAGCAACTCTTGTCTCCTAATCCGTAGAATTCTTCACCGCCTTGAATGAGCTTGCTGCACATGACGATGTTGCCACCGGCGTTGAGGTTCTCTTGCCAGTGGAAACCTTTCTCGTCCTCACATAACACCTTTCTTGAGGAGTCGCGGATGGTCACACGAAGCCCTTCAAGTGAGATCTCCACTTCCAGAGTGCTTGAGCCAAGAACGATGGAGTCACTCTTCGTGCGTTTCGTTAGGGTGACGCTAGTTGGGGTGAATTTCGGATCGATGGCGTAGGAGAAATCTTCCTCGAATTCACCTTCCGTACCGAAACGAAAACGTAAGAGCGCCTTTGATAGGAAGGAAACACGAAGGACAACACCGTTGTCCGTCCAGAATGTGCCCGCGCTGTCAGCAATTTCATGGCGAGTGACCTTCCCGGGAAAGAACTGTTCCTGCTTCGACAGGAGATCATTCTCCATGTAGTCGGTCTTCGGCTTGTCGTCGTTCATATCGTCAGTAGAGGGTCGGAATTGGCCCGCCAGAGAATGGGCGCTCAGTTGAAAGTCAAGCGCTCATCGTCTGAGTGAATCCCGAGGCGCCTTTGGATTGCATTTCTCGTGTCGCCGTTAGAACCTTTAAGCATGATTCGGTTCCGTCTGTCTTTCCTCGCCGCAGTCTTTCTGGCCAAGGCGGCCCTAGCAGAACCTTTGATTTCCGAGTTTCTTGCTCAGAACGATACAGGTATCAGAGATGCGGACGGCGAAGCCTACGATTGGATTGAGGTTCACAATCCCGACAATGAAGAACTCAATCTAGAAGGCTACGCACTAACAGACTCCAAGGCCGACCTGGAAAAGTGGAAGTTTCCGAAGATGGCTCTCCCTGCCGGAGGTTACCTTATCATCTTCGCATCTGGTTTAGAGAAAGAGATCAAGGTCAACGCACCGATGGACCCGAAGCGACAACGGTTGCTGGATTGGGGGATCTCAGAGGAGTTCATCGAGAGTATGACGCCAGAGAGAGTCGACGAAATCTTGCAACGGCTCGAGCGTCGGCAGCGCCGAGTGCGTCTTCCTGATAGGCCCAAGAAACAAGCTCCTTCTATTCACGTCCCCTTCAAGCTCGATGGGAAGGGTGAGTACTTGGCGCTGATCAAACCAGATGGCAAGACGGTCTGTCACGCCTACGCTCCGGAGTACCCGGATCAGCATGATGATGTTTCTTATGGCCGCATTGCCAGCACTGAGGAAGAAGGGTTGTTGCTAGCGGCGACTCCCGGCGGGCCGAATAGCGAGAAACTCTTGGGCTTTGTCAAGCCGCTCTATCTGAGTCACAAGGCGAGCCATTATGAGAAGCCCTTTGAGCTAGAGCTTGAGACGTCGACACCTGGTGCGGAAATTCGCTACACCCTCAATGGAGATGAGCCCACTGCTGACTCCGGTAAGGTCTATACTGAGCCTCTAGCGATTTCTAAAACCACCATCCTGCGAGTGGCTGCCCTTAAGGCTAGTTACAAGTCGGCCCGCGTTGTCACGCGAACTTTTCTCTTCCTCGATGATATCATTCATACGTCTGACAAGGTGGCGCCCACTGGTTGGCCTGAAGACTATGTGAATGACCAAGAAATGGACTACGGGATGGATCCTGCGATCGTTGGAAACCTACATACGCCCGAGGAGGTCAAGGCGTCCCTTCGGTCCTTGCCTTCGATCTCCATCGTCTCTCCACTCAAGAGTCTCTTTGATCCCCAGACTGGCATTTATGCGAATGCTCAAGGAAGAGGACTCCCCTGGGAACGGGCGGCTTCGGTCGAGCTTCTCAATCAGGATGGTTCTCCTGGATTCCAGGTAAATGGCGGTCTCCGTGCGCGCGGTGGCTTTAGCCGACAGGGACGCAATCCTAAGCATGGGTTCCGCATGATCTTTCGCAAGAAGTATGGGAATGGGAAACTGAAGTACCCTCTGTTTGAGGACGAGGGCGTCAAGGAGTTCGATAAGATCGATTTCCGTTCAAGCATGAACTACTCCTGGGCCTTTGATGGTGGGAGTGGAAACACCTTGCTGCGTGATGTGTGGTCCCGCGATACGCAAGGAGCGATGGGGCAACCGTACACGCGCACGCGATTCTATCATTTATACCTCAATGGGCACTACTGGGGCATCTACATGACTCAGGAACGATCGGAGTCGAATTACGGCGCAGCCTACTTTGGCGGCGAGAAAGAAGACTACGATACCGTGAAGACTAAGGGTAAAGTGACAGACGGCACCGGTGAAGCGCGAGGGCGGCTCTACCAAGCGGCCAGCCGCGGGTTCCAAGAGGATGGAGCCTATTTCAATGTCCAGGGAATGAATACCGACGGTACACGGAACTCTGAGTTCGAACGTTTAGTCGATATTGATAATGTGATCGATTACATGCTCATCACCTTCTACACGGGAGACAAAGATGGGCCGGGTGGTACCTTCACAACTGGAAACAATTACTTCTCCATCTACAACCGAGTGAACTCGGATGGCTTCAAGTTCTTCGAGCATGACTCCGAGCATTCTTTAGGGCTTGGGCAGAATGATATGACCGGTTCGTTCTTAGCAGATGAACGCTTTCGACGAGATCGATCGAATGTTCGTGAGCGAGATTTCAATGTGCATTGGCTTCACACGCGGCTTGTTGAGAATCCAAACTATATCAAGCGCTTCACCGGGCGTGCCGAACAGCATCTCTTCGGATCCGGGGCGCTCACACCTCAGGCAGGCCTAGCACGGTTGCGGGCCCGCAAGGACACCATTGATCAAGCCATCATTGCGCACTCGGCACGCTGGGGCGGGGAGGATCGCAACAGAGAGACGTGGCTGCGAGCGGTTGAGAAGATCGAGACGTTTATCAAGGGACGTCATGAACCTCTCCTTCAGCAACTGCATGGTCGTGGTTGGTATGCTGGATTACCGGCGCCTCGCTTTACTCGTGGAAGTGGTAATGTAAGTGCATCGACCCCTGTTTATGCTGCTGATGGCGAAGGGCTCATTTATGTGACGACAGATGGCAGTGACCCGCGTGGGCCCGATGAGAAACCTGCGGCCTCAGCCCAACGCGCTCGGATTCCGAAGGTGGAGCGTACGCTCTTGCTCGGTGACGGTGCTCCCGCCCGCGCTTTCGTGCCTCAGAATCGTGCCCTTGGGCTCACCTGGACCCAACCAGCGTTCGATGATCAAGCTTGGACACCAGGACGCACGGGGATGGGCTATGACACTGCGGGTGAATACAATGACCTGATCGGCCTCGACCTTCTGGAAACCATGCGAGAGAACGGGCGGACCTCGGCCTACATCCGCGTGCCGTTCTCTTTAGCTAAAGCGCATTTGCAAGGCTATGATGAACTGACGCTAGGCATGCGTTACGATGACGGCTTCGTCGCCTACCTGAATGGCGAGCAGATTGTCGCTGCCAATGCGCCTGCCAGGCCACGGTGGGACTCGGAGGCCACGACAGACAACCCCGACGAAGAGGCGGTAGAGTTCATCGACTTTCCCTTAGACGACGCCAGCCAGCTCCTACGTGCGGGTGAGAATCTGTTAGCCATTCACGGCATGGATGGCGCGAGGAGCTCGGACTTCATCATCACTCCACGGATTCAGGGGCTTCATTACGAAGGAGCCGAGCCTATCCCACTCAAGGCCAGCGGCGAAACCCGTGTGCGAGCGCGCTCGCTCTTGGGTGGGAAATGGTCGCCTCTGGCAGAGATCACCCTCACCCGTAAGCCCTAGACACGCTGCAGTCCCGTCGTCTCCGGCAAGTCATGTAGGAGATTGAAATTCTGAATGGCCTGGCTCGCGGCACCTTTGCCCAAGTTATCCTCGGCGCTGCAGATGACGAAGCGGTTCGTGCGCGGATCATGCACCCAGCCGATGTCGATGTAGTTCGTGCCCACGACGTGCTTGGTGTCTGGCAGCGTGCCTTCTCCTAGCAGTCTGACGAAAGGCTCGTTTCCGTAAGCTTTCGTCAGGGCCTTGGCAACGGTCTCCGCAGTCGCGCCGTCTGCCGCGTTGGCGTAGATCGTTGTAGCGATACCCGCATTGATTGGTACGAGGTGCGGTGTGAAGGAAGCCGTCACGGGACGACCTGCCGCGAGGCTGAGTTCCTGCTCAACTTCAGCGAGATGACGATGCTTGGGAATATTGTAAGGCCTGACGCTTTCGTTGCACTCTACGAAAAGTAACGGAATCGCGGCTTTGCGCCCGGCACCACTCACACCGCTCATGGAGGAAATGCAGATGGAATCTGGATCGATGCAGCCAGCACGCAGCAGCGGCACCAGGGGCATGATCATGCTCGTGGGATAGCATCCTGGGCAGGCGACGAGCGAGGTTTTCCGAATCGCTTCCCGATGAAGTTCCGGCAGACCATACACGGCCTTTGGCAGCAAGTGTGGCGCGGGGTGTTCGTGTTCCCGAAAGGCAGCGTAGGCTTCAGCATCTTGCACCCGAAAGTCGTCACTTAGATCGATCACCCGCCAGCCGCGTTCCAGCAATGGCTCAGCAAATTGGTAAGCCACCCCGTGCGGCAGCGCGAGAAAGGCCAATTTGGCTCCACATGCTTCGAGATTCTCCATGCGCGGTTCGCAGAACTGAAGCGCCTCCGCTTTCGGGAGCCCCCGGAAACGTGGCTGTTCGTCTGAGAGCGCCTTGCCAGCGGATTGGCGTGAAGTCAGGCACACCAAATCTGCCGCCTCGTGAAAGAGGAGCAAACGCAGGAGTTCGGTGCCGGAGTAACCACTCGCACCGATGACAGCGACCGGAATTTTGTTCATAGCCTTCTCCTAAGGCCTATTTCCGCCCTATCAACCGTTGGAATCGCTCCAGGGCAGGGCCGATAGAACTTGCTTATTCTAGAGACCGGGAGGATTATAACGACGGGGATGGCAAGGGACTAAACCTCCCGGGCCGCCTTACGACTCCATCTTCCCTGGGTCCAACTAATTAAAAGCTAGGTGGTTTTGGGGGTTGTACGATTGCAAGGGTTAAGGTCGCCCGCCTTCTTCAGCGGGCGGCCGTTCCTTTGATCGAATTCAATCTTGAGTCAGTAGCGCTTCGAAGCCGCAGAACACCTTCGATTGCTGGGGCGGTCCTTTCATGAGTTCGTCCGAGTGCTTCGCCAAATGAACTTCACACTGTTCCCAGAACGCTTCTGGTGTCTTCACTCGCCGAATTGCGTGTTCAAAAGCACCTGCTGGATCAATGCCCTGGGCAATGAATACCAAATACTTCTTAACTTTTTGGACGTGCTTTGCTTCGCTGAAACGCGTTGTTCGCTTCGTCTCTTCATACAGCGCCTTTATGTAGTGATAGACATCGCCTAACGTTGGCGAAGTGTGCGCTCGGCCCTCATAGGTATCGCGCAATTGTCCAAACAGCCATGGGTTGCGAATCGCTCCGCGTCCGATCATCAAGCCTGCAGCGTTTGTTTGAGCGTGAAGCGCTCTCCCCGTCTCTACCGAAACGACATTTCCATTGGCAAAGACCGGGCAGGGGAACTGCTCCACGGCTTGGCGAATCCAGTTCGGGTGGATCGGAGTACGATACCGCTCGGCGACGGTGCGACCATGGATGCTGAGCGCATCGATCGCATGTCGGCTAAAGATTTCCAGCACGGCGGCAAACTCGTCCGCTTCATGGTAACCCAAACGCGTCTTCACTGTGAACCGCCCGCTAATCGCCTCTCGTAGACTTCCCAGAATCACGTCCAAATGGTCTAACTTACGAAGTAAGCCACCACCAGCCGACTTGTTGCAGACGACAGGTGCCGGGCAACCAAGGTTGAGATCGATTCCCGCCACGGCATGTGCCTCCAGAAGCTTGGCTGTGCGGACGAGGTCTGGAATAGATTGCCCAATCATCTGGGCCAGAATCGGCTTGCCCGTGCGGTTCTCGTCGATCGAGCGTAGGATGTGTTTCTCCAGCGTGGAATCTTCATGCACGCGGAAATATTCCGTTACGTAAGCATCTGGCCCGCCGCCAAAGCGCTCCATGATTCCCATGAAGGCCAGGTCCGTGATATCCTGCATCGGCGCCAGCAAGAGCAGCGGTCGATTCTCTGGCAAGAATTCGCGCATATCTAGACTAGCGGAACGTCATGATAATTCAGAGCCCACTCGCGCATGAAGCACACAGAGCTGGGCTCGATCCGATAGATGATCAGCTCCGGATTGTCCTGCGATCCCAAGTATTTCCGCAGGAGGGGGTTGCTTTGCCAAAGATCGTCTAACACCTCAGCGTCTGTTTCCACCTCAGCGACCCCAGTGATGCGCACCTGATCGTGAGCAGGGGACAAGTAACAAAGTTCCACCTTAGGATTGGCCACGATCTGCGGGGTCTTGTTGTAGGATCGCAGATTCGCTATGAAGACAGTGAACCCCTCTACTTTGAGAGGAGAAACGGGGCGCACTCGGGGTTGATCACCGTCCATCGTCGCGAGCTGCGGAAATTTCGCCGTCGCAATAGTCTCTTGCGCGACCTGGATCAGTGTTTCAGGGGTGAAAGTTTCGTATGTCATGATTAGTTTGTTAGATTCATCCTGCCCAAGTCGCTGATCAGAAACAGTTAGGAAAGAAGCCGTTCAGGATGCGCATACACGTTCATAGTCTCACCGCGCAAGAAACCGATGAGCGTTTGATTTCCCTCCTCAGCACAGTCAATCGCGAGGCTGCTAGGCGCCGAAATACCGGAAACGAACGGAATCCCAGCGCAGAGAGCTTTCTGCATGAGTTCAAAAGAAACCCGACCTGAAACTAATAAGAGGCGATTTGTCATCGGGGTGCGCCCCGCCTGCCACTCATGGCCGATGACCTTGTCCAAGGCATTGTGTCTGCCCACATCCTCCCGCACGAGCAAGAGCTTCCCCTCGGCATCGAACAACGCGCTCGCATGCAAACCACCAGTCTGAGCAAAGGTCTGCTGAGCTTCGCGCAGTTGGTCTGACAACGTTGCCAAAAGCTCATGCTTGATCACGAATTCACTTTCGATTGACGGAAATTGCTGAAACACACTTTCCAGCGTCGCCCGGCCGCAGATCCCGCAGGAGCTGCTCGTGTAGACGTTTCGAGAGAGCGCTTTCAAATCGACGGTCTCCGGATTCGTGAGGAGCACATCCACAACGTTTCCCGAGCCCGTCTCCGTTTCTTGGCTCGGACACTGCGAGATCTCGAAGATATCGCTCGGTTTCTGCACCATGCCTTCTGTTAGGAGGAAGCCGCGCGTGAGGTCGAGATCGTCGCCTGGCGTTCGCATGACCACGGCGACACTGGTGCCGTCCACCCTAATCTCCAAGGGTTCCTCCACGGTGACAGCATCCTGCATCTCCTTGGCATCTTGGCCACGGTAACGGGTGATCTTTCGCTCGGTCGCTCTGACGCTTGGATCACTCATTCTGCTAGTTTTACGTAGTCCGCTTTGGTATTCACATTCAGGAAGGCGCTCTCGTCGTCCCCCGACAACGGGACCGCGCGCATCCAACCAGTCTTCACACCTTCGCCCAGCCAGTCCTGCAAACGCCGCCCGCCTGCGGATAGAAAGCTCTGGGCACTGCCTGCCGCCGATTTGGGATAGACCGCCGCGAGAGGCTCATAGAACCCTTGCGAATTCTGATACACCGCCCCCGTGTCGACGGACGCTAGCCCTAGTAAACGTTCTAAAACCGCGCCCTTCATCGCAAGGAGATCAATGCCCAGCATCAAGATGAGTGATTGTTGAGCAGTGTCTAAACAAGCTGCTAGACCACTGATAGGCCCCGCATTCGTTACCGAATCGAAGGCTGCTCGCCAGGCAATCGTCCCGTCAGGTGCCGTCTGGCCTTCTCGGAGAGAGAGTATCCGTTCGTCTGGACTAAGCGATTCTAGCAAACGCATTTGTCTTTCCCAGCTCGGTAACCCGGACATGGGATCAGTCAGATACGCTTTATCGGCTCCCATGCGCCGCGACTGTCCTCCCATGAGCAATGCTACTGAGAAGCCGATGCTCATGCTTCTTTCCGCAAGATCCCGTCTGAAAGTACACGTGCTCGCAAACCACCGTTGCCTACCATGGCCGCCTCGGCACCGTCGGCAAAGGCCTGGTTCATCCAGTAGCAAGGCTTGGCTTCCTCAGTTCCCTCAAACTGGATGCCCTGCACTTCAAACGTCTCACCAATCAGGGTATTCAAATCAATGTCAGACACAATCACATTGCGGCGAAGCACTCTAGGATCCTTGTCATGCACGTCAAACTTCTCGCAGAGTGACTCGTAGACGCCCAAGGAGAAGAACGTGACTTGTCCCTTGTAGTTCTCCTTGTGCTCAAAGAAGCGGTCTCCTTCCAAGCCCTTGCCCGCCACGCAGTTCACCTCTTGAACAGGTGTGATCGTCGCCTCTCCCGGAGGCTTGCCGTGGTGTCCGAAGAAACTGTGTTTCGGTGAGATGAAGATCTGCCGAATGCGCATGCCTCAGCCTAGGTGGATTCTTCACGCACGCAATGCCCTACGTGCGCGTGAGTTGGTATTTCAAGGTCCCCCAGACGATCAAGGCGCTCGCCAGGATGAACAGCGCCATGATGTAGAAATTGATACGGACGGTGGAGAACATGACGCCGGCATAGGTTTTCTCGAGCCCGAAGAAGACGTTCAGCGGTTGGGTTTGATCCCGCCGATGGTCCTGCACTTCCATGTCTGATAGCTCTAGCAGGTCGTAGATCTTCTTGTTCCGGAAGACTTCTTTAACGTTAATGTAAGGATCTCGAGGAGGACGATTATAGCGCTCGGAAGAGAAGCGATTGCCTTGCACGCGACGGTGAATCTTCGCCACTTCACGACGAATCTTGCGGCCGTTCGCAGCTTCCAGTTGGAGCACGATGGTGCGTGCTTCTTTGAGAGACTGGAGTTCATCAGCTTCCGCATCGGTGAGCTCCGCTTTGTGGACAAAGATGGCCTCACGCTCGCCAATCGCCTTCAGCGCGGAGGCCAAGGGATTGTACTTTCCTTGAGAAATGACCAGGGCTTCATAAGACCAGCGCAAGGGCATGAATTCGCAGATCAGCGGCACTTTCAGTGAGCTTACATTTTCCGTGTCAGCCGTCGTCCAACGCTTGAGTGAGGAAAGGACGGGCAAGTCACGGTTCATTTCCTGATACTTGATCAGGGCGCCACCCAAGATGATCTGGGGCAGAAGAATGATAGGTATAAAGTTTAGGGCAGTTTTGACATCGTTGACAAGGCAAGAGACTAACAGACCGATGGCTACGCCACACACGGCAGTGAGGAAGATCCAAACAAAGTAGAGAAAGAACATGCCGCGAATTTCCAGCACGGTGTTCCCCACGAGGACGTAGATGGCGGCCTGGATCGCGGCGAAGACACTTAAGGTGAGTATCTTTGCGCTGAGATACGCGAAGAGTCGACTACCCAAATTCCTTTCCCGAGTGAGCATCGCTCGATCACGGATGATCTCGTCAGCGCTGTTCGTTAGCCCAAGGAACATCGCTACGACCAAGCTAAGAAAGAGGTAGGTCGGGATGTGAAAGGCTGTTCCAAATGTGTAGGGTCCTTCTTCGTCGGACCACCGCAGTGCGAGGGCAATGAGCAGCGCTAGCAACGGTGCTTCTAGCAGAGTGGTCACCAGATTGCCGCGGTTGCGCAGCTTGCTCAGAAAGGCCCGTTGGAAGAAGGTGACAAAGGTGGTCACCTTCTCTCGCCACGTTCGCGTAGGCGTCTTCGGCAAGACTGGCGGGTTGGACTGGGTGCGTGTGTCTTCTGGATCCAGGTGCTTGACCTCGCGCATGGTCCGATGCGCCTGGTAGCGATCACGCCAGAAATCTGGCAGGAAACGCCGTGCCGGAGCGAGGTGACCTGCTTTGTCCTCGGTGTAGATGAGGGCACCACTCAGATCGCGCAAAGGGGTCTCTAACACATCAAAGACAAAGTCCGGCGTGGTCGGCATCGCTTCCGCTTCATTGGATTCCAGGGGTACCGTCGTGCCGGTTTGTCCCATGGAGACGACATTCTCCTCTTGGGCCTCTTTGAAATATTGTAGCATCTGTCCCGGTGTGCCGAAGAAGGCTAACTTGCCTCCTTTATCGAGCAGCAATGCTTTGTCGAACATTTGGAAGAGGCGAGCGCTCGGTTGGTGGATACTCACAAAGACAATCTTGTGGCGAGAGAGTCCTTGAATGATTTCTAACACATGTTCGGAATCCTTGGAGGAAAGACCAGAGGTGGGCTCATCAAAGAGATAGATGTCCGCTAGACCGATCATGTCCATGCCGACATTGAGGCGTTTGCGTTCGCCGCCACTGAGAAACTTGTCCTTCGGGGTACCCGCGAGCCGGTGTCTCCGTTCGTTCAGGCCAAGCTCTACCAGTTTCGCATCCACACGCCGCCGGCGATCCTTTCTCGCCACACCAGGAGCGCGAATCGCAGCTGCGTAGTCGATGTTCTCTTGAATGGTGAGGTGCGGGTCAAAGGCATCTTCCTGCGGCACGTAGGAGATGTAAGGGGTGATGTCTTTGTGGTGTTGATAGAGAGGAGAGCTATTCAGGAGGACCTGCCCCTGAGAGGGCTCCTGCTGCCCTGAGAGCACCCGCAAGAGGGTGCTCTTGCCGCAGCCGCTCGGCCCGATCACGCAGATCATTTCGCCGCGTCGCGCAGCGAGTGTGATGCCGTCGAGAGCGCTCTCTTTGCCGTCGTAGGAGTGATTGACCTCGCGAACTTCTAGCTTGGAGATCACGTTGTGCTCTTCCTCAATGATGCGCTCACTGAAGTGGCACCGGAGAAAGCGGCCTTCTTCCAAAGTGATCGTGGCATCCTCTTTCAGCGGTGAGCGCTCTCGAACGGGCACGCCCTCAACCAGAATGGGTTGGCTCGCAGTGAGCACTTCGAGTTCGCCCCGCTTGCGATCGTCATCGCAGGTGATCCTCAACAAGACATCATAGCCAAGTCCTTCAGACAATAGTAGATCTCCGGGACCCAGTTGGCTAGGATCGTTCGAAATGAGGTACTCGGAGCGACCCGGCGACAGTTCAAACTGTCCCCCAAGTTCGCGCGCCCAGCGATGCAGATCGCGGATGGCAATCTCAGAATGATCTTCCAAGCGAATGCGATCATTCAGGGAGACCTCCAACTCATCGCCCTCACGGAGACGTTGCTTGTTGATCGTCACCATGGTGTCTCGCAGCACGGTGACAGACACTTGCAGGCCAAAGCGGATATCGAGATGGCTCTGCTTGCCACGCACGCGTTCGAGCGCAGGTTGCCCATTCGATTCAAATCCGAGAAAGACCTGTGTCGTTGAGAGATTCTTCTTTGCGTTGAAGTAGAAGATAAGGTCTTGGTAGCTCAGAACGGCGTCGGCAATGAGCACACGCTGACCTTCATAGAGCCGACAGAACTCGCCTTGTTGCAACTGTCGCCCTCGCACAATCATCGTGTTAGACCCGATGTTCTTTAGTAGAATCTGCGCCTGTAAACGAAACGCGAGTAAGGCGTGCTGCTGCGGCAAGGACTCTAGAGTCAGGTCCGCAGCCTCTTCACCACTGATCCTCAGTACTTCTAACGGTTGTCCGGCTGTTTCAAGACTCTCCTTTTCTTCCGAATCACGGTTCAATTGATAAACCAGATCAATCGCCTCTGAAGCCACCCCCAGATTCGTCATGAAGAGGTAGAAATGAATCAGTTGTTCGCGATGCAACTCAATGCCACTCGAAATCAAGACGTAGAGTTGGACTCCTAATAAGATCTTATCTTCTTGTGGCAAGCGGGTCGCCAAGTCCGCCGCGATCTCGTTCAGATCCTGGGACTCCTGCAACGCTTCCGTGTAGAGTGTGCGCAGTTCCGAGTAGATTGCTTCTGGATAGTCGTAGCGCAGGAAACCCAAGCTGGAATCGATATCGTGCTCATCCACCTCGCCATCCACCTTGCTGAAACCAGCGAACACCTTGATCAGCACGGGCAGCGAACTATGTGCCGTCCTCGACTTCGGTCCCTTGCGGAACCTCCGCCCTAACAAACGCCAGAACGGTCGCAGCCGCCACGAGGGTTCCGACGACGTGTTTGCCTCGCGCCAACGCTCACGCACCTTGGAGGCCACCTGTCTTAATCGGTTCTCGTTGGGGTCGTCGTTCTCGCTAGGCATCCGGTCGGTCGGAACCCTACACCAAAGCCACCCCAGGGGAAGGCTGATGATGTTAACAACACGGACATTTCAGGTATGGATAATATAACGGCTATAGAATACGGCAACCAAAGTCAGTGACTTCATCTCTGCTACCCATTGTCGTGGATCACTCTGTGATCCAGCCGCCCTCAGATTCGCTAAGCGCCCCGGACAGACAACATTCCTAGGCTCCAGGCGCCATCTCTAGCCGAAGTCTAAAAAACTGCACCTTACCCGAACGCGGCATCTCTGTAACGACGCCCTCGAAACCTCCCGTCAATTCGGTAATCCAAGGCTCTCCATCCACAGGCACCCACTCTGAAAGATCCGTGCTCGATTCAAGAAGGTAGCTCGCTTCGGAACCAGCGTTCTTGCGCCGACGAATGTAAGCGACGCGAAGGGTCTCCGGCGTGCGCTGCACGATCTGAGGCGAGGTGAAGGGGATACCATCGCCTCGAGGTCCCACCAAAGGATTCGGTTTCAGTGGATCCGTATCGAAAGCATACTCTAGGAAATTGCTAGAACCATCGTGATCAGGATCCTCATCGGGAGCACGATGAGTTTCGTCTAATTTCCTAACGTCAGCCCAATGCGCATACGCTCCGTATCCTTCTACCGGGGCCACGTTGAGTTGTAGGTAGTAAGAGTCCGTGGCGTCACCACCGAAATTGACACGTTTCCAGCCCCTGATCTCGATCACATGATCACCCGCCTTGATCGGAGACCCGGTGATCACGCCCAGGCCACGCGTTTCCTCAAACGTGAGCCCCTCAGGAAGGTCCTTCACTTCGTAAGATTCGGACTTTCCGTCCGAGGTGCGGAAGACCCAAGTCAGACTCTCACCGACCTGACTCGATGCAGGATTCTTAGAAGGAGAAACAGGCGCAATCGATGCCGTCGCGCCCGTCACTGCATGCATCGCCGCTGTCTGCACACTAGCAACGCCCACCAACAGTCGAGCACTCGCCGCCTGAAGGAGCGGCGCCGCCAACCGAGACACCGCGACCAAGACCGGGCTCCGCTGTAACCAAAGGGCAGCAAGCGCAACAAGGTGAAACGATCTCTGTGGGCCAAGCACACCCTAGCGTGCCACATCTCTGCGGGAATAGCCACCTTTCCATCGATCCGGCTCGCCGCGTTAAAGCCTTGCCATACGAGAAAGATCGCCGTCGACTCGACCCGATGAATCTTGAAAACACGAAGACAAGTAGTCGCGCCTTCTTGGCCGCTGCCTTAGTTACCATCATTGGAGTCTTCCCCATGATGGTGTCGGCACAGTCTAACAAGTTTGAAGTCACGTCCCCACCCTCCGAACTCAAGGTCGATCCCTTCTATAAGAAATATGTCAGTGCCGGTGGCTTGCCCGTCCTAGCCAGCGAGAAGGTGAACGACTATGCGTTGAAGGAAGCCGCTTTCCTCGTGACTGAGATGCTCGCGCTACGCCCAGACGTGTTGAAAGCCATGATCAAGAGCGGTTCCCGTCTCTGTGTGATTGGGCATAACGAATTCACCACCGCCTTGCCTGGCTGGACGCATCTCACGCCCAAAGATTTCTGGGACGCACGGGCTCGAGGCATGGGAGGCTCGCGCACCGATCCCCTGTGCTCCTGCGCAGAAGAGAATGTGCTAGGCTATCCCGGCGACCCCTACAGCACGGAGAGTATTGTCATTCACGAGTTGGCGCATAACATTCATCTGCGAGGCATGATCAATGTCGACGACACCTTCGACGAACGTGTCGAGAAGGCTTACGACATGGCCATGGCGGAAGGGCTATGGAAGGGCAAATATGCCTCCGTCAATCACCATGAATACTTCGCCGAAGGCGTGCAGTCCTGGTTCGACGACAATCGCCAACCCGATCACGACCACAACCACGTCGACACCCGCAAGGAACTCCTCGCCTACGACCCCGGCCTCGCCGCCCTCTGTCGCGAAGTTTTCGGTGACACCAAGCTCACCTACACCAAACCAGCCACCCGCCTGAACGGGCACCTCAAAGGCTATGACCCTAGCAAAGCGCCCACCTTCGAATGGCCAGAGCGCCTGCTAGAAGCCAAAGCCAAGATCCGCCGCGAAGCCGAACTCCGCTCCAACCTTGGCAAGAAGGCTAAATAGCCGAGAATCGTTCCCCGACGGGGGACGATTCTTTCTCTCCACGGTCCCATTCACGACCGTTGACTGCCCCTGACATCTCTTTGCCGCTGACCGTGCTTGGTCTAACGAAGGCTGGATCTCGCAACCGAACGATCATATCGTCGCTCCATGGATGACGAGCTAATGAAGGAGAATCCTTCGGACCACTACAGCGATTCTAGCTTCTGGGAGAAGGCCACCAAGGTTGCGAAGGTGGCGGGCGAAGAAGTCTTTAAACACGGCTTCACGCTCTACTATTGTCTGCAGGATGATCGGACTCCGAAGTGGGCGAAGACCACGATTGTGGGTGCGTTGGGCTATCTCATCTTACCTATGGATGCGATCCCTGATTTCATCCCGGTTGTGGGCTTTTCAGATGACCTCGGAGCCTTGGTTGCTGCGGGTGCTACCGTGAAAGCGCACGTCAATCCTGAGCACAAGAAGAAAGCGGCTGACCAAGTCGAGACTCTGTTTGGATAGAGCGACGAGTGATAGCGAGGTTGAGAGGGCGGAAGTGAAGGGGCTTTTCTCTTCTCTATTCCACTGGGCGAACTTGTTTTTGAGGCGCTCGATGGTGTGCCGCCACTTTTGGGCCGTTGGTTTGCAGACGGAGTTCTGTTGTTCGAGGAGGCCTACTTCGTGGAAGGCTTGGTCTTTTGGGGAGGGGTCGAGCCAGCGGATGCGGACGAAGTATTCTGTCTTGTCGGGATCGTGGGCTTGGTCATCACCACTCTCATTGGCGCGCCTTCCTGGATGAAGTAGCGCCAGCTCTTCTGCCATTTCGACAATGGTCGCGACACGTGGGGCCGGTTATCATTGCGGGATGACGCACGATCTGTAAGCGTGTTGGTATTGAAAGTGATCGATTCCTTCGCCGTGCTGATGTTTGTATTCGTGACATCAGCGTTAGCCATCGAGCCCCATCCTGATGCGGTGCCGAGTACCCACCAGCCGGGTGATGTGGATGTTGCGGAGAATGTGCCCTTCAACGTCACCGACCCGGCGACGTTGAGGGGCATCGTCATGGATGAGACGGCGGCGGTGTTGAAAGGGAGCTGGCAGTATTCCACCCACACGCCGCCCTACGTCGGCATCGGCTACCTGCATGATCAGAAATCCGATAAGGGAGAGAAGTCGGTGACGTGGACGCCGGACTTTCCGAATGCGGGGAAGTATGAGGTGCGAGTCTCGCACTGTTGCAATGTGAGGCGCTCGAACAATACGCCGGTGATCATTCGTCATGCTCATGGGGAATCGATCATTCGCATCAATCAACAAGAGGTGCCGGCGCATGGGAAGCTGTTCCGCTCGCTGGGCGTCTTCGAATTCGAAGCGGGGAAGACCGGTTCCGTGACGATTTCTAACGAAGGCGCGGATGGTAAATACGTCATCGCGGATGCCGTGCAGTTCTTGCCTCAGCGCTCATCGCGTGTGGAAGAGCCGCCGGTATACGTGCGCAATGAAGAGGACCACTCCAAGTGGCCGCAAATCGTTCGTGAGGGCGTGGATGCGGCGCGGGACTACTTTGGCAACTACGGTCCCGTCCAGGTCTACATCCTTGGGCATGAAGAGGACGCGCTGAATAGCGATGCCTTTCACAAGCAGATCGTTGAGAGATACTGTCAGTGTCGCCATCCCGATTCGATAGATGACCGAGCGGGCTGCGCGTCGGGTTCCGGTGCGGAGTTGCTTAGGAAAGCGCTGAGTGGTCGTGGCGATGCTTACTTATCATTCGTCGATCATACGCGACCGCCTCTGGCCGAACTCGTCTTTATCAACCCACATGAGTTTAACGATCCCTACCTCTACACACGTGGGATTCATGAATACACCCATGTCTACCAGCGTGCCTTTCCCGTCACGCCCACGTGGATGATGGAAGGTGGTGCGGAGTTCTTCGCCTGCTACCTGGGTGAGAAGCGCGGCTGGGCAAGTCTTCGCAATGACATGAAAACCTTCATGGAGAATGTGCGGCGCATTGAAGATCCGGAACTCGGCATCCAGCACATGGAAGAGATCGATAAGGTGAGCCTAGCGATCAAGAAGTACCACCGCCACCTCGCCTACGACGCCGGAGCCTGGGCCATCGCCTTCATGATTCACCATTCTCGTTCGCAGAGTATCGCCGACATGCACAAGAAGTTTTACCCGCGCGTCACCAAGATCGGCTGGGAAGCCGCGCTGGCGGAGTATGTGCAAATGAAAGATAAGCAGGCATTCTATCATGCCTTCGAAATGTTCCTGGCCCAGCCCTGGGAACAGCAACTTTCCTTGGTCGGTGCCTTGAATGACTGACCTTACTCGAAGTGCTCTAACGGAAGCATTTGCGTGCGACCGTTTTCATCGCGGTAGCGCCAACCTCCGAATTTCCAACCGTCTTTGGTGATGGAAACGATGCGTTGCTTCTCAAGATCCAGGGCCAGCGCATTGCCTTTAGCATCGGCGGAGGCAGTGAGGAGGCAGTGAGGAGGCATTCGAATGATTGGGTATTCCTGACCTTGATGGTATTGTCATCCGAGCCTGAGTAGATTCGGCTTCCATCCGCGCTCACACAAACACTCCAGACTCCATCCGAGTGGCCTTCGAGGGTTTGGAGGCAGTCGCCGCTGAGGGCCTCCCAGACCTTGATGGTCTTGTCATCCGAGCCCGAGTAGAGGCGGACCAAGTAGTGACTCTGTTCGGTAAGAGTGTCTGAACCTCGTCCATGATCAGGAGATTGAGCAGCGCACCGTCGCTCCAATCTAGGCGCAATGATAGGACCAGTATCTCTTCGAGCAAGCAAGTTCTAGAATGATCTCTCTGACCTGGAAAATCTAGATCGAGTGCCTGCAGTTGCACTTGCGATTGGCGTCTTTTTCTGGAGCGGACGTATTAATGGCAAGAGCGTTGGGTGATACTTCGTCATATCGAGAGTTGGATAGGGCCGGACAGTGGCGGAAACAATGCACGGTTTGATACACAGTCGGACTTAAGTTGACCTCCCCACGATCCGTAACTTGCTTATTTTCAGGAACTTAAAGAAATGGAGGCGAGGGCGAGAATCGAACTCGCGATAAAGGTTTTGCAAACCTCGGCCTTACCACTTGGCTACCTCGCCGTCTCCAGATGAAGTCTTAGAGTGTGAGTGTTGGGAGCGATGGGGGGGGTTGTCAACCGTTTCGGGGTTGAGGGTCAGAACTTTGGCAAGTTCTGCTACGGGGTGGCGGGAGAATTTAGAATCACGGCGTGGACGGAGCCGCGCCCTCCAGGATGAGAAACTTTAGAAGGGGCCTTCGGTGCCGACAGGCTGGATGGTGACTTCGACTCGGCGGTTCTGGGCTTGTTCTATGGGGGTGCCTTCGGCGACGAGGGGCTTGGCTTTGCCGAGGCCTTTGACTTTGATGCGGGCGGGGTCGAGGCGGAGGGCGTCGAGGAGCCAGTTGCGGATGGCGGTGGCGCGGTTGACGCTGAGGGCGAGGTTATATTGTTCTTCGCCGATGGTGTCGGTGTGGCCTTCGAGGATGAATTCGGAGTCTTTGCGCTGCATGATGAGGGCGCCGAGTTTCATGAGGCTGAGCCGGGCTTCGTCTTTGAGTTCGGCGCTGTTGAATTCGAAGAGGACGTCGGTGGGGACCCAGATGGGTTTGCCGGGGTCGCCTTTGCCTTTCATGCCTAGGACTTGGTCGAGGCTGGCGTAGCCTTCTGGGACGAGGTCGCCTGGGCTATCTCCGCTGTCGCCTTTGGCGAGGTCGGAGATGTCGGTGGTGCCGGTGGTGCCGTCTTCGGGGCCGCCGAGGAGGTCGCCGATGTTCATTTCAGGGTGGTTGGGGTCGAGCGGGTTAGGCCGTTCGTTCATGCCCTTGAGAATCTGGGAGATGTCTTGGGAGGGATCGTTGCCGGCGCTGTCGGCTGGGTTGGCGAGCGTTTCGGATTCGGCTCCGGGGGCGTCGAGGGCGAGGTTTTCGACTTGTTCGATGGCGGGGGTCATCTTGATTTCAGCGTTGACGAGGAAGTCTGCTGGGATGTCGCTGGGGTCGAATTCGGTGAATTTGGAGATTTCTTCGGCAGAGAGGTCGCTGTCTTCGGTTTGGCCCTTGCTGGGTTTTTTGGTGAGCGGGGCCTCGGTGCCGGGATCGACGTTTTCGAGGACGGTGCTGTCGAAGGTGGAGCGTTTGATGCTGAAAGCGTCAGTGAGGGTGATCTGGGCGACGTGGTCGACCTTGAAGGTGCCGAAGACGACCCAGAGGATGCCGTGGGCGGCGACGGAGAGGATGAGCGCGGTCATTACCCAGAAAGAGACACGCGAGTCGGTGCGTCTGCGGCTGATGCCGGGACGCTTCCAATGATAACCGTCGCTAATCATGGTGATTTAAAGTTTCTAAAGTAGGTCGGGGCTGATGGAAATCAACCGGCCTGACAAGGTGGACGGTGCGGATGACGCAGATGTTCAAATACGTGGGCGAATTTGGCGGCGGTTCCTGGACAGGCGGGGAAGATAGGGTATTTAGCGGTCGCTATGTTGTCCTGGTCTTGTCGCAGCTTACTGATCGCTCTTTCGGGTGTGATGTTGGCGAGTTGCGCGTCAGGGTCTTCTTCGGGTTCGAGTGGAAGGATCAAGAATTCTTCGTATGTGATCGGGGGCATTCAGTATGTGCCGTATTTAGTGGATGAGGCGAGGTACTACGATGAGGTGGGGGTGGCTTCTTGGTATGGACCGGATCGTTGGTTGTTTGGTGGTTCTGAGATCACGGCAAATGGTGAGTATGTGAATTCGAGTAGTGTGAGCGCGGCGCATAAATTGCTGCCGTTGCCGTGCAAGGTGGAGGTGACGAATTTGCGGAATGGTAGGCGTGTGGTGCTGCGGGTAAATGATCGTGGTCCTTACATCAATGGGCGCTTGTTGGATGTGAGTTCTCGCGCAGCGGAAAAGTTAGGCTTCAAACCAGATGGTCTCACTGATGTGCGCGTGCGCGTGCTGCGAGTGGGTGATTGAATTTCTCTTTGATAAACCCACGATTGTTCCTCTTCCTCCCCTCAGCACTTAGCGATCCTCACCTTTGTCTATGTACGTTACTTCATCCGAACGGTCTGTCATGAGCTTCGAAAGCGATACGATCAAGTTTTTGGAATCCCACCATTTGTTCAAAGGGATTCCTTCACAAGATTTGGCGATTATCTTTCCGTTTCTTGGGAATGAGCGGTTCGAGCCGGGCGACCGGATCACGCGTGAGGACACGCCAGGTTTGGCCATTTATCTGATCACGACAGGCTCGGTGGCGATGACGAAACGCAAGCCTGATGGTGATGGCGCGGCTTTGTTAGAGCGTCTTGGGAGAGGATCGACTTTCGGGGAGCTGGGGATGCTCGAGAGTAGTGAGCGTTCGGCTTCGGTGACGGCAGTGGAAGCGACGGAGACTTTGGTGCTTACGGATCAGGCGTTTCGCGATGTGTTTACTTTCCGTCCGGAGACCTACCGAATGATCATGGGGAATCTGGCGCGCGATCTGGGTCGGCGACTGAGGTCGGCGAATGCGCGCATTGCGGAGTTGGCCCCTGCGAGTGGGCGAGGCGAAGCGTGAGGAACTGAGCGCTGTGCGTTTGAGTTATGATCTTGCCGCGAGCCAAGGACGCTATCGATCGAGATCGAGAAGCTACGAGATTACTGTCTCAACCCGGACCATCCGCGGGGTAAGCATAAGGCGCGTGTTTTTCGAGAGACTCTGGGTTACTGCCAAGAGGATGCGGAGGAGTTGAGAGGTAAAATTAAGGAGTTGCTGAGCTTCAGTTCATGTGAGTTGGGGCGGGTGGACCAGTATGGTCAACGTTATAGAGTGGAGATGGAGTTCGAGCGGGAAGGGAAGGAGGCGGTTGTCCTGACGGCATGGATCTTGAAGAAAGAGGACGAGGCGCCACGATTGACAACGTGCTATGTGAAGTGATACGCTGTAGATCCGAGAGGAGCCTACCAACTGAGCTATGAAAGATTTCCAACTCTTAGATGTCGTCGCGTTAGTCGGTGATCGGCATGATGACGGCTTAGTTTCGGGTCAAGTTGGAGTCATCGTTGAGGTGTTGGATGACGGTGTTTTTGAGGTGGAGTTCTGTGATAACGAGGGGCGCCCGTATGCCTTGCTTCCTGTGTGTGCGGAGCGGCTGATGGTTCTGCGCTATTCTCCTGTCGCCGCATAGGGCGCTGACAGACGGGAAAGTTGCTTTCTTCGACTTGAGAGCCGAAGGGTGCTCTTGATTTGTGTTCTGAAATTATGTTAGATTTGAAGCTTAATGAGTGAAGAAATTGAAGGTAAGGTGAAGAAGGATTTTATCCGTGAGATCATCGATGCTGATTTGGCGTCGGGGAAACACGCGGAGATTGTGACGCGGTTTCCGCCGGAGCCTAACGGGTATCTTCACATTGGGCATGCGAAGTCCATTTGTCTGAATTTCGGGATCTCGAAGGAGTATTCTCCTGCCAAGTGCCATCTGAGGTTTGATGATACGAATCCGTCGAAAGAGGAGACGGAGTATGTGGAGTCTATTCAGGAAGATGTGCGTTGGTTAGGCTTTGAGTGGGGAGAGAACTTGTTCTTTGCTTCGGATTACTTTGATCAGTTGCATGCGTTTGCGGTGCAGTTGATCGAGTCTGGGCATGCGTATGTCGATAGCCTGTCGGCAGATGAGATTCGTGAGTATCGAGGGACATTGACAGAGCCAGGAAAGCCGAGCCCGCATCGGGATCGAACGGTGGAGGAGAATTTGGATTTGTTTAAGCGCATGGCGTCGGGCGAGTTTGCTGAAGGTGAGCACATCTTGCGGGCTAAGATCGACATGGCTTCGCCTAATATGAATATGCGCGATCCGGCGCTTTACCGGATACGTCAGGAGACGCATCATCGTACGGGCGACAAGTGGTGTGTGTATCCGATGTATGATTTCACGCACGGGTTGTCTGATATGTTAGAGGGGATCACGCATTCTCTTTGTACGTTGGAGTTTGAGCATCATCGGCCGCTTTATGAATGGTTTCTGGAGGTGTTAGACACGCCATGCAAGCCGAGGCAAATTGAGTTCGCTCGTTTGGGGCTGACTTATACGGTGATGAGCAAGCGTTTCCTGCTGAAGCTGGTGGAGGCCGGCAAGGTGAGTGGGTGGGATGATCCGCGCATGCCTACGATTTCAGGAATTCGGCGTCGAGGCTACACGGCGGAAGCGATTCGGCGGTTCTGCCATCGGATCGGCTTGACGAAGTATCCTGGGATGACGGACATTTCTCTGCTCGAGTTCAGTGTGCGTGAGCATCTGAATGAGGTGGCGCCGCGGGTGATGGGCGTGTTGAAACCGCTTAAGGTGGTGATCACGAACTACCCTGAGGATGGCGAGGAGATGGTGGATGCTGTGAACAACCCGGGAGATCCTGAGGGGGGGAAGCGTCCGGTGCCGTTTAGTCGTGAGCTTTATATAGAGCAGGACGATTTCATGGAGGATCCGCCGAAGAAGTTTTTCCGTCTGGGGCCGGGGCGGGAAGTGCGTTTCCGTTATGCCTATTATGTGACGTGCCAGGAGGTAATTAAGGACGATCACGGGCGCGTCACGGAATTGCGTTGCACTTATGATCCGGAAAGCCGTGGCGGGAAGTCTGCTGATGGCCGCAAGGTGAAAGGGACGATTCACTGGGTGTCTGCGAAGCATGCGGTGTCCGCGACGGTGCGTTTGATCGATCGTCTGTTCACGGTGGAAGATCCTCATGCCGCTGGTGGCGAATTGGAAGACCACCTAAATCCAGAGGCGATTGTGGAGCTGACGGACTGCCAAGTGGAGCCGAGCTTGGGAGGCCAGAAAGTGGGCTATCTGTTTCAGTTTGAACGACTTGGGTATTTTTGTATTGATCTCGATACGACCGATGAGCGGTTGGTGATCAACCGGACGATTGGCCTGCGAGATTCGTGGGCGAAGCAGGCTGGCAAGCGCTAGGCGCGCTGTTTCTGCCTGAAGGACTCCGGTCTGCCGCCGGGGCGAAGTCGTGCCGTAATTTCCCGTGCGGGAGGGTGTTAACCTGTCTAAAAATCTGGAGAATACAGATCTTTAACTAAATTGGATTCTTAACCTTGCGTTTATGGATTTTGCATTTATTTATTAAAAAAAGGGTTTAGCATCAGTGAATCATTTTATGGCAATTGTAGCGCGAAGCAGTCCCGTACCTGACGCCGCTCGGACAGCTCTGAGAGGAGCCGCCCAGGGGGCCGAGTTTGCGTCTGTCCGCCAATCTCTTTTTCAGGAGTGCCTTTCCAGTCGGACAGCAGAACCGGTGCAAGAGATTGTAGTGGTGCCGGTGCGTGAGGTGGTGGCGCAGCTCCCTCCTTGTCTCGAGAGCCTTTTGGTGAGCAGTCCGTTTTTCAGGTGGCCCCGGTGATGACCGTCACGGAGACGAGTGGCCCGATCTGCTTCAGTGTCGCGGCGATCCAGCAAGTTTGCCCGCATCTCTTTCGCCCGGGCTACCGCGTGGATCCGGAAGCGGTGATTCAGATCCCTGAAGAGCAGGTGTTTCTTGGATATCCACATCGCCCTCAGTTTTCTTCAACGCCCCTTGATCCGACTTTCATTACTGTCACTTCCCTTACATGAATCTATCCCAACCTTCTGGAAACGGCTCTTCGCGTGTGCCTGGTGTCCGCCCGTTGACTGGACCTGAGGCTAGCTCAGGAAATGAGTCCTTTTATACACCTGACGGGGCTCCTACCGTCAAAGTTTACCCATCCGCAAATCAGATGCCTGCCTTGCGTGCGGATCGCCCATCGCTTCCGCCTGCTCGGTCGCCATCAAATCAACAACCGTCAGGAGTCGCGTTGTCTCCGTCTGTCGACAGCACAATCCTTGAGGGGGAGGGTGCTGGAGATACAATCGCTTTCAATCTGCGCGAGCTACTTGAAGGTTTATCGATCGCAAAGTTAGGCTTTGATGCTCAGAGAATTCCGGAGAATGTGGCGGTGAGTTTGCCGATTGCTCTGTTGGAACCTCAGATGGCATCAGGCCAAGTGAATATTTCTCTCGGCGACGTCATCGCTGGATGCCTTGAGAAGTACCGTCCAGCCTTTGCGAAGGCTGACACTCAACAAGCCATCCAGCTGTCGATTCAAGAACTTCAAAACAAACTGCCACCGAAGACTGCAATGCCTCCTCAAGAATCTCCATTTCAACCTGCTCCACAGGTGCCAAGCACTGAGCATCCGTTTCAACTGGCACCTGAGGCAGGGGCATCTCCGTTTGCTGCCGCTCAGCCCGGCGCTGAAGCCGCGTCTCCTTACCAAAGTCCGTTTGGCCAACCTGTACCGGCAGAGGCGGCACCAGCACCTGCGCAGGCGTCTCCGTTCGGTCTGCCTGTAGCTGAGGAAGCTTCGCCTTTCGGGGCTCCTGCTCAGGAAAGCCCGTTTGCGCAGCAAGTTCCACTCGCACAAGAAGCAGCACCAGCGGCTTCTCCATTCGCGGAGGCCGCTCCAGCGAGTCCCTTTGGGGCGCCTGCCCATGAGCAGAGCAACGGAGCAGCGTCACCTTTCGGAGTGCCGCCTCAGACCTTTGCACCACCAGCGGAGTCAGCGCCAGCTGGAGCGCCTCTAGAGCAACCAGCAGCGTCACCTTTCGCTCAAGCTGCTGAGCCAGTGGTGGAAGCAGCCCCTGCAGCCTCGCCTTTCAGTGCAGCACCAGAGGCACCTGCTACTCCAGAGCAACCCGCAGCGTCGCCATTTGGAGCACCTCTAGTAGCGGAAGCCGCCCCAGCAGCGTCACCATTCGGAGCGCCTCCAGTAGCGGAAGCCGCACCGGCAGCGTCGCCATTCGGAGCGCCTCCAGTAGCCGAGGCACCAGAGGTTCCCGCAGCAAATGAGAGCCCCTTTAGTGCTGCTCTTCAAAAGCCAGCAGAAGTCGCACCCGCAGCGTCTCCCTTCGGAGCCCCACCCGTCGAGAGCAATGGCGCGGCCTTTGCCCCACCGGCAGCGGAATTGCCAGCGGAAGTGCCAGCTGTAGCGTCCTCCTTTGCAGTGCCCCGAGCAGAAGCTGCTGCTCCAGCGGCCTCGCCATTCGGTGCGCCGCCAGCAGACGCTGATTCGACTTTCCAATCGGCGCCCGCCGTTCCTGCAAATGGTTCTGCGTCGCCCTTCGGAGCACCCGTAGAGGCAGCGCCTGTGCCTGATGCTGCTGCGCCAGCGGCCTCAGCCATTGAGCCTGCGCCACCTGCTATTGAACCCGCTCCCCCCGCGGCAGCGATTCCTGCGGCGGCCGATTCTGTTGCTGCTGCCTTGGCGGCACAACCGGCTTCGCCTACACTTGGCTTTGAGTTCGGGTTTGAGGCAGATCCTAAGCAACTCGTCCTCCGTGCGCTCTTTGGAGTAGACACGGCTTTGAGCGCGGAAGACGTGCTTGGGTGCCTAACGAATCTTGATGGTCTCGAAGCCTGTGTGCTGATCGAGAAACAGTCTGGGAGCACTCGGGCAACGAGTGGCAAGGATGCCGCCCGGACTGCCAGCTTTGAAGCTCAGGCTAAACAAGCTTATCAAAAGGTGATTAGCTTAGCGGATGATCTGGCCGTCACGGATGCGGAGTCTTTTACCCTGCGGACGACGCAAGTGGCGATGAGTTTCTTCAATGCGCCAGCGGTTTGTCTAGCGGTGTTGCAAGAAGGTGCTCAGTTCCAAGCAGGTGTTCGTGAACGCCTCACCTTAGTCACTCGGGAACTTTCTGAAATGCTCTAGCGTTGATCTGAAACTTTTCGTTTATCCCACTCGCCCACTCAGTACAGGCTCATGTCCACCGTCAATGAGGAGACCATGGAGGTCCAGTTTAAGCTGGTCTTCTCCGGACCCGCGTTGTCTGGCAAGACGAGCAATGTAGCCGCAGTGCACGCTGCTCTGGACGAAGGGCAACGCGGGGATTTGATTTCGCTGAACACCTCTTCAGATCGGACACTCTTCTTCGATTATTTGTCGGTGAATCCGGTTCTGATCGAGGGGTATCAGACCAAGTTCCTTCTCTACACGGTTCCTGGTCAGGTGGTTTACAATGCCACGCGCGAGCTGGTGTTGCGTGGCGTCGACGGCCTTGTCTTTGTGGCGGATTCGGATCCCGAACGCTGGGACGCGAACCTCGAAGCTTGGCAGAATCTTATTCAAACGTTGCAGAATAACGGTCGGGACCTTTCTGAGATTCCGCTCGTGTTTCAATACAACAAGCGGGACCTGACCAATGCTGTTCCTCTTGCTCAGCTCGAGAGCCAGCTCAACCCTCACGGGTTTCCTGCTTTCGAAGCCGCTGCACTCTCTGGGAAAGGCGTCTTGGAGGCGCTTGAAGTGCTGTCGTCTGAGGTGCTGCGCCGATTTCACGTTCGCCGTGAGGAAAAGGCCCAAGAGGTCTCTCGACCGCATGTTCAATCACCCAGGGAGGCTAGTGCTTCCTGGTAACCCAGTTTTGATGCTATGAATGCTACTGCTCAAGCCTTTGCTGAAGACACCACTCTCAAAACCAGTGTTCTGGATGCGGGGCGGATTCGTGAGATTCAAGAGGGCCTCGGCTCCTATGCGCGACTCTCTGGAGCTCAAGAAGCGGCCTTGCTCGATCCCACAGGTGCCGTGCTCGCGCGGTGGGAGGGCTCTCAGCGTGCGGCGGAATTGGATGGCCTTGGCGTTCTCGCTACGGCCTCTTTCAGCGCGACCCAGGCGCTTGCTCAGCAGCTTGGAGACACGACTTTCGGGGGTATTTGCCACCAGGGGAAACAGCATTGCCTTTATCTCGCCCCGCTTCTCCGAGGTTACATGCTGCTCACGCTTCATCCTACCAATGCTCGGATTCAGGACATGCGCCAATCTCTCGTCCGGATTGTGCCTCGGCTCAATCAGCAGCTCGTCCAGCCGAGCTCAGAAGCCACGCCACTGTCAGCGTAGTTTTCTCAAATCTGACACTCAGTTTTTATATTTGCACTTCTCGCCCCGTTAAACGATAACTGAAAACTGAGTTTGGACCGAGATGTCCAGGCCACACTCCCCTCGAAATTCTCAATTATGTTAGACCTCATCTTCAGCGGCGGCCGTCTTGTCTGGTTACTGGTGGGGTGTAGTGTTGTTAGCTTCGCGATCTTCCTGGAACGTTACCTGTATTTCCATCGCGCTACGACCAATGTGCCTCAGCTCTTGGAAGGGCTGGCCAATCTCATTCGGAGGCGCAACTTCGCCGAGGCCATGCACCAATGTGCGCTTGCTCCAGGCCCAGTGCCTCGCGTCATGCGCTCGGCGCTCATGCGGCACGATTATTCTCGTGATTACCTGCGGGACATCGTCCAAGAAGCGGGCCAATTGGAGGTTCCTCGGGTCGAGCGTTCCTTGCGGGTGTTACTGACCATTGCCTACGTGGCCCCGCTGATCGGTTTATTGGGCACCTTGCTAGGTCTCCTGGACACCTTCGGCCATGTCAACGGAGGCGTGGGTGCCGCCACTTCCCTTTCCCTCGCTGATGGCGTTTACCGGAGTCTGGTCACCTCGGCTTCTGGTCTGATCGTCGCGATCCCAAGTTATGTGCTATACGCCTTCCTGGTTTCGCGTGCGAAGAATCTCCTTCACGACATCGAGCGGGGCGGGATCGAGATCATCAATTTGATCGAAGACAGCCGCCAAGAGAGTGAGATCATTTCGATCACGGATGGTGACAAGCTCAAGGTTGCCGGGCCGAAAGAAAGCCGTCGCAACATGAAGCGTCGTCGTCCTTGAAACTTGATCCTATTGCCGTCAGACTCATGGCACTGTCGGTAGCATGAAGTTAGAGTCCTCGTTAGATCGTACACCTGCGCTTCTCCATCTCGCTCCTCTCTTGGATGTCATGGGGCTGATGGTCGTGTTCTATTTGTTAGGAAGCACCTTCATTCATCACAGTGGGTTCAGCATTGAACCGGCCGTGTCCGACTCTCAATTGCCGCCATTGGGCTCTTCACATGTCGCTTTGCTAACCGCCGGAGATCCTCCGTTGGTTGTCTTTGATCGGACGCTGATGCCTTTCCCGGATCTACTTAAGCGACTCCAACTGAAGGAACGCCCGGAAGGTGCTCAAGATGCGATCTATTTCATGTTCGATCAGCGCATTCCAAGTGGCACGACGACGAGTGTGCTCAACGCTGCTCTGATGAGTAAGTACAAGGTCTACTACGGCACGGTGGCGCCGCCCGCTTCCATTCCCGCCCCTTAGAATGGCGACGACTAGCCAGAGCCTCTTTGAGTGGAAAGCATCGTCTTCACAGTTTGTGCAACGGCTCACCCTGGCGGCGATCACCTCGCTGACCATCCACATCCTCTGCTTCTACATTTTTCAAGTTCAGGAGCCGAAAGCTCGCCGGACGTTCCCTCAAACATTGAGCGCGGTGGTGCTCACGCCAGATCAACCTGCTGCCCGCACGATCTTGCGGCAAATCGAAGACTACCACTCGGCTTACTCGGGCACTTTACTCGCGGGAAGTTCGTTGGAAATGCCTCTTCCTAGCCTCGACTACGAACCCACCTATCAATCTGCCAAGGTCCGCCTGATGCCACTGCCGAAGTTGGGCACGGCGCGTCCAGTCGCTCGCGACGTGCTCGCGGTCAGTCCGCTCATGCTCCCTGCGATACCCGCATGGACTCCGCCGGAAGGTTCCGTGGAGCAAGCACAAGAGCCTAGCAGGACCTTGCCCCTAGCAGAAGACCTGGTTCTGAAGCTTCCGGCCGTGTGGAAAAATCGCTTGAAACCTCGAGAGGGTGACGGCCGGGAGTGGGGTGCTCTCCGCGAAGCCTTGAACGCTGAGGGACGTTCTCCTTGGCGCATCGCCATCGATCCCAAGGGAGTCGTCAGTGGAATCTTTCCGATGTCGGAATCTCCTCGGCAGGAAGTGAAAGTGGTCCTCAAGACACTGACATTTTCACCTCAACAGGGCAATGAAACCCACTGGTTCGAAGTCGAAGTTCTCTGGGGAACAAGCGGCGTTGCCGAGCCATGATCCGTGTCCCCATCAGCGAATTTCTGGAGATCTATCTTGGGGCGGTCCTCTTTTGGACGTTTGCCGTCTGGTTCACGGCAAATTGGATGAAACGCCGCCGGGAAATCCGGTCCCGTCAGCTCGTCATCGAGTGCAACATCTGCGGACACGCTTTCCGCGACCCCGCTCAGAACTCGCTCACGCGCTGTCCGTCGTGCGGTCGGCTCAACGAACGCCCCGCCTATTCAGGGCTTTAAGTTTTCGGTTCCTTTTCACTTGCCAAACTCTGGCGCCAGTGGAAGCCTGAGTCGGAAATGCGGGTGTAGCTCAGGGGTAGAGCGCAACCTTGCCAAGGTTGAAGTCGGGCGTTCGAATCGCCTCACCCGCTCCATCATTTTCAAGGGGTTACGAGAAATCGTAACCCCTTTCTTGTGAGTGCCATCCACACTAAATCCACAGAATTCCACACAATAATTCAGCAAGAAGGGGCCAATTCTGCTAGGTTTTAGCCTTAGCCCAAGTTTCTTATTTGCGGGCCAAAATTGACTAATTTCGAGATAATTCGCCCACTTAGTCGCCGTAACTCGTTGATAACCTTTACTCATTTTCTCGATTCCATTTGGTAGTGCCTAATCATATCGGGTAGCCCTTGACTTCTTTCTTCGCACCTTTAGCGTCTCAGTTGTGTATTTCCGAACCAAGACTATCAAAGGTACTCCGCTGCTCTAGCTCGACCCTAGCCGAAAACCTATAGATTGAAAATTCAACTAGCCTTTACGTTAGCGTGGTGGTATCGTAAGCAATTGAAAGCCAATGATTTACGATTCAATGAAGCTGAGGATTCGTTGGGGCAGGGACTGCTTCTTGAGGCGGAACTCAGCTCTGACCTGAACGATCTCGTCAAGGATGCCATCGAGATTGCCGATTCTTATCCAGAAATCATCCGCGAGATCGACCACGATCTCGATATCCACGGCTTGAAGAAGAAGACCATGCGTGAGGCTGACCGGCGCTTCTTTGAGCGGCTCAACCCTTCCTTCGATTCCATGGCTGATCTGCCGGATCCGGACACTTGTCCGCTTGATCTTGAGGGCGGACGACCTCGAATGCCTGCCATTATCGTCTATGTGCTTTTGTTATTACGTGGTTGGATCGGTGGTCCAAAGAGCATCGAGTTCCGTCTCATTCTCAAAGAGTCGATCACACTGCATCGCTTCTTTGAAACCCTTCAGTTCCAGGTTCCTGGAACGAGCACGGTGGCGGACAATGTGAATGCTGTTAGAGAATCCACTTTGCATCTGATCCTGCGGTCTCAGTTGGGGCATGCAAAAGCAACGGACTTAGACACGTTTGAAGAGGTCGTGATCGACAGTACCTCGGTGAGTGCAAACAGCAAGTATCCGACAGACTCCAGTTTGTTAGCCTCCCTGGCAATGCGAATGACAGGACTTTTTGATCGCTTGAGAAAATTGAAGTTAGGATTCCCTGATTGGACAAAGCAAGTGTTTGCCATGCGTGCCCGTGAGATTGCGGAAGAGATCGAACTCCAAGCAAAACGTATTGGTATGATGTCAGGGAAACAGAACGTGAAGACACAGCGCAAGGTTCTCTATGCCAAGATCTACACACGCGTTGGCAGGTTGGCTAGGGTCTTCGGGCCCATTTTGGCGACAGCCAGCAAGGCTGTGGCTAAAGTCCCGTTGCCCCCAAGCAAGGCGCAAGCCGTAGCAAAGTTGATCGAACAGAGCCAGAAGGACCTTAGTTCTATCGAACGAATCAGTGCTTACAGCCGCAAACGCATCTTTCGCGATCAAAATGCTACGGCCAGTGAGAAAGTGATATCAATCAGCGACGAAGACACTGCCATCATTAAGAAGGGCGGCTGGGAAATCGAGTCAGGTTACAAACCACAGCTTGCCTTTAGCGGCAAAGGATTGGCCACGGCACACTGTCTCCCTAGAGGCAATGCCGCTGACTCTGGCCAACTGTCAACCGTGCTCGAAGCCAACGAGCAGAACACTGGCGTCGTCCCCAAAGACATCAGCCTTGATGACGGCTACACGAATCGCAAAGTGAGAGAAGAATATATAGCAAAGCACAAAGGTAGAGTTGAGGTCTTCAGCTTCGCCGGTGCCAAAGGACGCGCTGCCATTGAGCAAGAGACTTACGAAAGCGACGCTTACCGCAAAGCACGAAACAATCGGAGCGCGGTCGAGTCGCGCATCTTCACACTGAAGTTCAATCACGGATATGAAGATGTGATGCGGCGAGGACTGGAAGCAGTGCGGCACGAGCAACTGACGAAAGTGCTATCATACAACATTCGCCGCATAGTATGGCTTCGCAAAGAGAAGGCCCGCGCCAAGCCGAACGAAGCGCTAAAGAAGGAAGCCGCGTAACGATCCAGAATCGGGAGTTCACGGGAGAGCTGCGCCCCGCTCTTCCTAGAATGGCCGATCACAGCGTCCGATGTGATCAAATCGTGTTTCTGGACGCTCAAATAGAAAATACTGACATTGTCTCGCAACAAATATTGGAACCATTTGGGTTTTCGGCTAAGGTCTAGCTAGAACGTATCCGAAAAGGGTTCGGGGCATGCCTGCGGGGTGATAGTGAGAGAATTCGCGCAATGAAAACCCTTCGCAGTGCATTTTTAGCCCTGTTCGATCATTTCAGGCTCGCGAAGCCCAAACTTCTTGATCGAAAGGCGCATTTC
>CALLLI010000046.1 GCA_938082635.1 uncultured Verrucomicrobiales bacterium | reverse complement strand
GTAATGAACCACGCAAGAAGAAGCGAAGGCCGAAAAGCTATGGATGGTTGCAAAAACCCAGGCACACCTATTTTGAGCATTTCCGAGATGAAAATCCTCCCAGAAAAATCCTCGATGAAGCCGTTTAAACTGGTGCCATTCATGCATGAGGCCATTTTTCAGGTACGAATCACGAACAGAGAGAGTACGAATACGCTGGAAGATTCACGCACAAGATGACAAATTAACTGGCTATGATGTTCTCTCTTAAGCGCTTTCCCATTCTTCTTTGGGTGATGGTGCTGTCGGTCCGAGCGGAATTCTCCCAGGACATTCTACCCATTCTCTCGGACACCTGCTTTGTGTGTCACGGGCCTGACGAAGCGGCACGAAAGTCCGGCTTACGTTTGGATACGGAGGAAGGGGCGTTCGGCAAGAGCAAGAGCGGCGCTCCTGCCATCGTCGCTGGCGATCTCGAGGCGAGTGAGTTGATCAGGCGAATCCTTTCGACGGAGCCTGATGAGGTGATGCCGCCGCCAGATGCTCTGCGCCAGTTGAGTGATGAGCAGAAGACAGCGCTGCAACGTTGGGTAAAAGAAGGCGCAGGGTGGGGGACGCACTGGGCTTATGAGAAACCCTCTTTGCCGGCCTTGCCTCGCCTAACCAATATTGCTGGAATCGCGCGCAATGCGATCGATCACTTTGTGTTCTCGCGATTGGAGAAAGAGGGCCTGATACCGTCACAGGAGGCTAACAAAGAAGCCTTGATTCGCCGAGTGACGCTCGATCTCCTGGGACTTCCGCCTACCCTATCAGAGATCGAATCTCTTCTCGCCGATGACTCGATTGGTGCCTACGAAGCCGTGGTGGATCGGCTGCTGCGCTCCCCTCACTATGGAGAGCGCTGGGCTTGGGATTGGTTAGACGCAGCACGCTATGCGGATACTAACGGATTTCAAGGCGACCCGAGTCGTACCATGTGGCCTTGGCGTGACTGGGTGGTGCGCGCTTTCAATGCGAACATGCCTTACGATCAGTTTACCATCGAACAACTCGCGGGCGATCTTCTGCCGGAGGCGACCCGTGATCAGATCCTTGCCAGTGGCTTCAATCGCAATCACATGCACAACGGGGAAGGTGGTCGCATCTCTGAAGAGACGCGTGTCGAGAACGTCTTTGACCGTGCGGAAACGACGGGAACGATATGGTTAGGCGCGACGTTCAATTGCTGTCGCTGTCATGATCACAAATTCGATCCCATTTCGCAGAAAGACTACTTCTCG
This sequence comes from uncultured Verrucomicrobiales bacterium, assembly GCA_938082635.1. Taxonomy (GTDB): domain Bacteria; phylum Verrucomicrobiota; class Verrucomicrobiia; order Verrucomicrobiales; family DEV007; genus JAACDM01. The sequence continues at coordinate 4,659 of CALLLI010000046.1, read as the reverse complement.
TTCTACGATTTCTTCAATCAAACGTCCGAAGACGGGCGCGGACGTGGTGGAGGTCAAGCGCCTCCAGTGCTGGACATATCCACCCCAGAGGAAGAGCTGCGCATCGCGGAGACCGACGCGAAACGTCTCGCCATCGCCCATGACGTGGAGGTTTTTGAATGGAAGAAATTTCCTCGTCCTGAAGGCACATTACTCGGCGAATCTGCCGCGAAAGACCTGCCGGGGAACTTGCCACGCTATATCGGTCTGACCGAGCCTTCGAAACGAGGCGTCGACGCCTTATTAGAGTCGGTGGGCTATTTCAAGGGGAAGGACGATACCTACGCGGGTCTCTTGGACCAGCTGTTGAAGGCGGTGCGGGCCCGTGACACTGCGGCTACCAACATCACACGCGTAATGATCATGGACACCGTGAAAGAACAGCGAACGACCTTCATTCTAAACAAAGGTGCCTATGACAAGCCCACTGAAATTCAGGTGGTGGCCGCCTTGCCGGAGTCGCTCTCGGGTGTCGTGGCAAACGGCAAGCGGCAGAACCGTTTGGATCTTGCTCGCTGGTTAGTGTCTAAGGAGAATCCGCTGACGGCTCGTGTGAGTGTGAATCGCTATTGGCAAGCGTTCTTCGGCGGCGGTTTGGTGAAGTCGGTCGAGGATTTCGGCCGACAGGGAGCGAAACCCTCGCATCCCGACTTGCTCGATTGGCTTGCCGTGACCTTCATGGAAAGCGGCTGGGATGTGAAGGCCTTGCACAAGCAGATCGTCATGAGCGACACCTATCGACAGTCCTCGAAAGTGGCCGCTTCGTTAGTCGAGCGTGATCCCGAGAACCGTCTGTTGGCACGTGGACCTCGTTTCCGCCTCCCTTCATGGATGCTGCGCGATGTGGCGCTGGCCGCGAGTGGGTTGATGCATGATCCGTTAGGTGGCCCACCCATGAAGCCTTACCAACTGGATGGCATCTGGGAGGAAGCCACGTTTGGGAAGAAACGCTACGAGCAAGACAAAGGTGAGGCCATCTACCGACGCAGCCTCTATATCTTCTGGCGACGCATTGTCGGGCCCACGATGTTCTTCGACAATTCGGCGCGTCAGACCTGCACCGTGAAGAAATTCCGCACGAACACCCCGCTACACGCGCTCACCACACTGAACGACGTCACGTATGTGGAGGCCGCCCGCGTCCTTGGGCAGCGTGTGCTCCTCGAGGAATCCACCGATGAGGCACGGTTGGATCGGCTCTTCTGCCTAGCAACGTCACGTGGCATCACTGCTGAGGAACGGGCCGTTCTATTGAAACGTCTGGACCTCTTGAAGCACGATTTCGCCGATCATCCTGACCAAGCCACTGCGCTCATCCGTGTTGGTGATTCGGAGCCCAATTCCTCGCTCGAGCCCGTAGATTTGGCGGCTTGGGCCAGCCTCGCCTCACTCGTGCTCAACCTCGACGAAGCTCTTACCAAAGAATGATCATGGATCTGCAAGCGCATCTTACACGACGAGAACTCTTCGGGCGCAGCGCCTGCGGCCTCGGCACGGCGGCCTTGGCTTCCATGCTCAATGCGGATGGGGCAATGACCTCGAACGGTGGCCTAACGGATTTCCCGCACTTCCCAGGCAAAGCCAAACGCGTCATCTACCTCTTTCAGAACGGCGCGCCCTCACATGTGGATCTGTTCGACTACAAGCCTGCGCTCACGAAATGGCACGGCACTCAGATCCCGGATTCTGTGGCCGAGGGCAAGCGGTTTAGCACGATGACAGGGAAACAGACGGATCGGCCTGTTCTTTCTGAAATTTCGAACTTCGCCCAGCACGGTCGAAGTGGCGCGTGGATCTCGGACTTCACGCCAAAGATGGCGGGCATCGCGGATGAACTCTGTTTCATCAAGTCCATGCATACCGAGGCCGTAAACCACGCTCCGGCGATCACCTTTTTTCTAACAGGCTCCGAAATGGCAGGTCGTCCTTCCATGGGCTCCTGGCTAACTTATGGCTTGGGGCGTGAATCTCAGGAATTGCCTTCCTTTGTGGTCATGACGTCGCGCGATAAGGAGGCGAGTTGCGGGCAGATCTTCTACGATTTCTACTGGGGCAGTGGTTTCCTTCCTTCCAAGTACCAAGGCGTGAAGTTTCGCGGATCTGGAGATCCGGTGCTCTACCTTTCTAATCCTGAAGGCATGAGCCGCCAACGTCGTCGCGGGCTCTTGGACGACCTCGCAAAGTTAAACGAACTCAAACTGCGCGATTTCGGCGATCCCGAAATCGCCACGCGCATCGCCCAGTATGAGATGGCCTACCAAATGCAAGCGAGTGTTCCGGAGCTCACCGATTTCTCAAATGAATCTGCCGCAACGTTGGAGCGCTACGGGCCGGAGGTGCATCGCCAGGGTAGTTACGCCTACAATTGTCTCATGGCACGCCGCTTAGCTGAGCGAGGCGTGCGTTTCGTCCAGCTCATGCACGCAGGTTGGGATCAGCATCGCAATCTCAACTCCCAACTCAAGATCCAGTGTGAAGACGTCGACTGCCCCAGCGCCGCTCTCGTACTCGATCTCAAAGAACGTGGACTACTCGACGATACCTTGGTGATCTGGGGCGGTGAGTTCGGCCGGACGCCATTTCTCCAGGGCAAGATTGAGCAGGTGAAATCGTGGGGGTGGGATCATCATCCTTACGCGTTTACATTGTGGATGGCTGGTGCCGGCGTGAAGCCCGGCACCAGTTACGGAGCCTCCGACGAATTCGGCTTCAGTGCGGTCGATAACCCGGTCCATGTGCATGATTTCCAAGCCACTGTCTTGCATTTGTTAGGCATCGATCACGAGAAACTCACCTACAAGTTCCAAGGCCGCCATTTCCGCTTAACGGATGTTCACGGCAAGGTCATTCACGACGTGGTGGCGTAGCCTGGTCGATGGATCTGGCGTCATGGGAAGTTTTCTACTATTCTAAAGAGCGATGCGATATTCCCTTGTTCTCCTCTTCGTGTTTGCGTGTTGGCTCTGCGCCGCCGTGGGGGAACCTGTAGCTCGCTGGCATTTCGAGCCCGGTCATGCCGAGAGGAATTATGTTGGCGGCGTTAAGGCCGTCAGTGGTCCTAATAGTGAGGTTTCGATGAACCTGTCTGACGAAAATTATGCGGCGTATTTTGATGGGAAAGGCAGCGTTGTCAGGGTTGCTGATTCTGACTTGTTTCGATTTGGCAATGGTGACGCGATTACTCTTGAAGCATGGGTGCGACGGGAAGGGAAGGCGGCCACCCCTTACATTGTCGGAAAAGGGAGACTCGGTAAAGGAGAAGAGAACCAGGGCTTTGCGTTGCGATTGATGAAAGTGTCTGATCGATACCGAGTCAGTTTTCTCTTTCGCAGCCGTGCTACAGCTATTGAAGCCGGGGCGTTTCATCGGTGGAATTCTGACTTGGGAATTAGACCTGGAAAGCTTTGGCATCACGTTGCTATCCGTTATCGCTTTGGTGATCCTGCGAGTGTCTGTGCTTTCATCAATGGAAAGAAATCGGCTGGCACTTGGGATCTTGGAGGAGAAACGGATCGGCCTCCGGTAGCCGATGATGCGGACGTTTGGATCGGCTCATCACAAGGCGGCGCAAGTGAGAATAGCTGGAAGGGCGCGCTTGATGACGTTGCGATTCATCGAACGCTGCTCTCTGATGAAGTGTTGGCATCTCGAGTGGACTTTGGAAATGGCATGCCTGCGGTCGATTGGAATTTGGTAACGTCTGGATCGGTAAAGGTCGATGTCTACAATGACCTTGTCGAGGGGCACACCTGGCCTCAGAGGATGATCGATGACTGTGAAAGCTTTATGACACCTTCTATGGCGCTGTTAGATATGCCTCTGCGCTACGTGAGTGGAGGCAGTCGCGACCGGCGTCGGGCCACCTTCATTCGCATGGCTTCTCGAATCGTGCTCGATCAAGAGCAGCGAGAGTTTCTTCTTCGAGCGCCAAGTCTGGCTCGCTTGAGTGTCGATGGCGACGTGATTGCTCAGCTAGAAGAGTATCAAATGGCGAGTCACGCCCACCAGCTCATGAGGCCGGCTGTTGAAGAGAAACCTTATCCGCGAGCACGCCTTGGTATTCGTGATGTCGTTGTTCGTTTCTCTGGTGAGCAAGGCGAACATGAGATCGTCGTGGAAGCGATCGTGGGAAGAGAGTCTATTCGTTTCACCTTAGGTGAATTACTCGTAGCAAGTCGAAAGGTGGGTGAAACGACATGGCATCTTCTGACACCGCCGTTGAGCGAAGTTACTGAATTCACGCCCGTCGGAATGGAATGGTATCGGCAAGAGGAGGTCACACGTTTCCTCAGTCTAGGCGATGCTCGACGTATCCAGGCTCGAACGGATGACGCGTTGAATTGGAGTAAGCGACATGCCGCAGCTCGCGCCTATGTGAGTGGGCTGCCCAAGTTAGAGGTGCCTAATTTACCTAACGGATTTGTGGCGAACAACGCAGTCGATCACTTCCTGGCCGCCAAGATCCACACTAGCAAGCAATCGACAGACGCTCATGATCCTGAAGCGGCCACAGCAGTTTCTGTTCCTGCACTGCCCTGCGGGCTTCTCAGGGGGGCCTCCGTACTGTAGCGTATCGCACCGTCGTACCATACTGCCGCGGCAGTAGCAAAAGATGAGACT
>CALLLI010000045.1 GCA_938082635.1 uncultured Verrucomicrobiales bacterium | reverse complement strand
CCGATGCCGATGCCGATGCCGATGCCGATGCCGATGCCGATGCCGATGCCGATGCCGATGCCGATGCCGATGCCGATGCCGATGCCGATGCCGAAGCCGATGCCGATGCCGATGCCGATGGGAGTCAGCTCATCGTTGGAGAACATCTGAGTCAAAGTGCAAGCGACAGCACTGAATTAGAAAACGGTATTAACAGTATTCCAAAAGAACTTGGTAAACCCAAAGCCGGGTTACTGGATGCTGGCTACGTAGACGCAGACGCCATTGAACGGGTGCAAGAGGAAATGGGAATCGAACTCTATATCAGCGTGCATCAGGAAGACGCGCACAGCGAGCGCAAGTATGATTACCGGCCCAAGAAGCAAAGCGAACGCCCAGTCAAAAAGATCAAAGATCCCCGGCTCCTGAAGATGAAAGAGAAGCTACAGAGCGAAGAAGGCAAAGCGCTCTACGCCAAACGCAACCACACAGTAGAAACAGCCTTTGGCATCATCAAAGCAGTCATGGGATTTCGAGAGTTCATGCTACGAGGATTGGAAAAAGTGAGAGGAGAATGGTGCCTAGGTTGTTTGAGCTACAACCTGAAACGGCTACATCAGCTGAAGAAGGCTGCCTGAAAAGGCGAAGAGGGGCCTATCCAGCTTCGCAAGCTTGATCTGAGAGGCATGACCGGGGCCTCGAAGAGTAATCTTCGCCCATCTGCCCCATCTGGAAGCCACCAGCGGCTGAACTTTCAAAATCAGCCTAATTTTTCCCTCTTTCGTAGGTCCGACAGACTCCTAGCTCTGGTGCCACTTGGGAGAGAGAGCGGCTGGTTACTGGCCCTCAAAAGGTCCACAGCCCTTTTTCGGAATTCGTTCGTGTAGGTCTTTTTTGTTCTCTTTAACATGTCCGACCTGTCCAACCCTGTCCAACAAATCAGGGGAACTTCAACCACTGCTTGCTCTTACTTACTGTGTCTGATGGAGTAGAAATTCTCTGATTTCCTTGTTGAGATTGAGTCTCAATTGCATTAAGGGGCGGGATGAAAGCGATTCTTCAGATTCTGGTCACTTCCTTGCTGGGCGCTGCTTTGGCGTTAGGGAAGGAGGAAGTGATGTTGTACACGCATCGGCATTATGAGGCGGATGAGGCGCTGTTTGCGGAGTTCACGAAGAATACCGGGATTGCGGTGAACGTGGTGAAGTCGGGGGCGGATCAGTTGATGGAGCGCTTGAAGCAGGAGGGGCATCGGTCGCCGGCGGATCTCTTGATGACGGCGGATGCGGGGCGATTGCATCGGGCCAAGTCCATGGATTTGCTCCAGCCAGTGACGTCCGAGGCGTTGAGTACGAGCATCCCAGAAGCGTTGCGGGATCCGGAAGGGTATTGGTTTGGGTTTACGAGTCGAGCGCGTGTGATTGTGTATGCCAAGGATCGAGTGAAGCCTTCGGAGCTTTCGACTTATGAGGCTCTGGCTGACAAGCAGTGGCGTGGACGGGTCTTGGCTCGGTCTTCTTCTAACATTTATAATCAATCACTGTTGGCGTCGATCATTGCGGCTCATGGTGAAGCGAAGGCGTCGGAGTGGGCGAGTGCGGTTCGCCAGAACATGGCACGTGCGCCGCAGGGGAGTGATCGCGATCAGATGCGTGCGGTGGCCGCTGGCTTGGCGGATGTGGCGATTGTGAATACGTATTATGTTGGGCTCTTGAAGAATTCTGCGGATGCCAAGGATAGGGAAGTGGCTTCGAAGATTGGGGTCTTCTTTCCTAACCAAGGTGATCGTGGGACGCACATCAATGTCAGTGGAGCGGGCGTGGTGAAGGCGGCGAAGCATAAGGAGAATGCGGTGAAGTTGCTCGAGTTCCTCGCTTCGAAGGAGGCGCAGGCGAGTTTTCCGGTGACGACTTATGAGTATCCGGTTTCTAAAGATGTACCTTGGTCCGATCTGCTGAAGTCCTGGGGCATCTTCAAACAAGATTCGCTTTCGCTAGCTCGGCTCGGTGAGTTGAACAAGGCGGCGGTTAAGGTCTTCAACCGCGCTGGGTGGGAATAGGCCGGGCAGAGTGGCGCTGGGATCGGTGGCTCGTCGGCGCGGGGCTTCTGTGCCTTCTCGTGGTCGCGCCTTTGGTGGCGGTCCTCTTTGGGCTTGGGCAAACCGGGCCTGAGTGGGGGCATGTGGCGTCCACGATGTTGGGCGATTACTTGAAGAATACTGCAATCCTGGCGGTTGTGGTGAGTGTGCTAGCCTTGCTCATGGCGTTGCCTGCGGCGTGGTTTGTGGTGACGTATGAGTTTCCCGGGCGTCGAGTGTTCGAGTGGGCGTTGGTGTTGCCGTTGGCTTTTCCGACATACGTGGCGGCTCTGGCCTACTTGCAGATACCGGAGGCGTTGATCCCGACCCTGGTGTGGATTCGGCAGCAGTTTGGGGTGGATGCCTTCATGCTTTCGCAGACGTTGCTTCGCTATGGGTTGTTGTCAGTAGTTCTGGCGAGTGTGCTCTTTCCTTACGTTTATCTATCCGCACGTACGTCCTTTGCGCATCACAATCGGGCACTGATCGAGGCCTCTCAAATGTTAGGGCAGTCGGGGCGGGCGACGTTTTTTAAGGTTGCTTTGCCCTTATCGCGACCGGCGATTATTGCAGGTTTGAGCTTGGTGGTGATGGAGGTGCTGAACGACTATGGGGCCGTGAATTTGTTAGGCGTGCCGACGCTGGCCGATGGGGTCTTTCGGACGTGGTTTGGGTTGGAAGATCGCGCATCGGCGATTCGGTTAGCGGGTTTGGTCACGCTCATTGTCCTGGTCTTGATCGGTTTGGAATTTGCCCAGCGAGGGAAGCGGGGCTTTGCGGATTCACGGACGGAGGCGCGTCCGATTGAGCGCCGTCGCCTGGGACGATTTGGCGGTGGGATTGCCTTTCTTTGCTGTGCCCTTCCGTTGGCGGCGGGCTTTCTGTTTCCGGCCTGGAAACTGGGGCAATGGAGTTTGCTGAATTTGCGGGACTCCTTTCCAAATCACTTCCTGCCGATGCTGGGTAGGAGCCTTGCCCTGGCGGCTGTGGCGTCGGTGATCATTGTGAGTGTTGGATTTCTGCTAGCATTTACTGCGCGTGGTTGTCGATCGCGATCATGGAAAGGCTTGTTGCGAGCAGCGACGCTTGGCTATGCCATGCCAGGAGCGGTGGTGGCAGTGGGTGTAATGATGGTGTTAGGTGGGCTTGATCAGTGGCTGGATGCCAAGGTTCTCTTAAGCGGCACTCTTCTGGCCGTGCTCTTTGGTTATCTCACGCGCTTCTTGGCGGTTTCCTATCAGCCGATCAGTGCGGGTATGGATCGGCTTTGTGGGAGATTGGATGAAGCGTCGCAGTTGCTTGGAGATCGGCGTGGGCGGACGTTTGGGCGGGTGATCCTGCCGTTGATGCGACGCCCACTTCTGGCAGCAGGAATGCTTGTCTTTGTCGATGTCTTGAAGGAGCTTCCACTCACGATGATCCTGCGTCCGGCGAATTTTGAAACCTTGGCGACGAAGGCCTTTGGCTTGGCGAAGGAAGGGCGAATTCATGAGGGAGCCTTGCCTTCACTGGCCATTGTGCTGGTGGGGATTGCGGTGCTGATTCCTTTGAATCGGTGGCTGCGGGGAGGAGGAGACCACGCATGACTTGTCTGGAGTTAAAGGGTGTGAGCAAGCGTTATGAGGGGGCGGCTCAGGACGCGGTGCATGCATTAGACTTGGAGATTGAGGAAGGGGAGATTCTTGGGGTGGTGGGGGCTAGTGGTAGTGGCAAGACGACTTTGCTGAGGCTGGTTGCTGGGTTGGAGGCTCCGACGACAGGCGAGCTTCGTATCGGTGGTCTCAAGGTCGCGGGTGGCGGAACGTGGATGGCTCCTGAGAAGCGTGGGGTGGGGCTTGTTTTTCAAGAGGGGGCGCTTTTTCCTCACATGACGGTTGAGGCAAATGTTGCTTATGGCATCCGGGGACTTTCCAAGGAGGAGCGGACGGCGCGGTTACATTATTTGTTAGCGATGGTGAACCTACGGGCGGCGGCGTTGCGTTATCCGCACGAACTTTCTGGAGGGGAACGCCAACGCATTGCCTTGGCCCGGGCGTTGGCTCCCAATCCTAAGATGGTCTTGCTTGATGAGCCGTTCTCCAATCTGGATCCGAACTTACGTACTTACTTGCGTGATCAGTTGCTGGCGATCATTCGCAAAGTGAAGGCGACGGCTCTGGTCGTGACGCATGACACGCAGGATGCTTTGGTGATTTCTGACCGCTTGGCGATCTTGCGTGATGGCCAGCTTGTCCAACAAGGGCCTTGCCGAGAAGTCTATCATTCGCCGAACGATGCCTATTGTGCCCGGCTCTTTGGTCCTGCCAATGCCTTGCCTTCTGCATGGGCAGGGGCTGTTTGGGTAAAAGGGCGATCGTGGATTCGGCCTCGAGAATTGGAGCTTCTGGAGAAAGAGGTGCCTGGGGCGTTGGAGGTTCAGGTGCATGCGACGCAGTTTCTTGGAGATCAGTTAGGGATACTTGTGTATCCGATCGGCGCGGATAGGGCGCATGAAGAACCGCTTCTTGTGCACGAGGATATGGCTGACCAGGTGCATGATGTGGGGGCGACTCGGTGGGTGCGCTTGCGGTC
>CALLLI010000044.1 GCA_938082635.1 uncultured Verrucomicrobiales bacterium | reverse complement strand
CGCGCCGAGACAGCCGAGTATAAGAAGTTCAAACAGTGCACAGGCGAGCTGATAGATCTCAGCATCGAGTTGTCGAAAGGGAAGATTGCCCGACTACGAAATCAGTCTGCTGACTCATGAGAACTTACCACTCACGAGATTAGTGGATTCGTTAATTAAACGAATTTAGCGCGCGAGACGCTAGCGCTTTACAGCAATCTCATTTATGGAAGCGTGCCCGAGTCGGCCAGTCTGATTCAGCAATCCTTCGAGGTGGTCAAGACTGATCCTGAGTTCATGGGAGGCAAGGCGACGCGACGCGCAAGGACGTGAAGATTCGGCTTGAGAATGATCTCGGAAAAATGGAGATGCATTTCCTCGTTTTCGTGCCTAACAAAGCAGAGAAGCCAGCGCCGACGTTCTTCAAGCACAGCTTCAACTACACGAAGTCGAAAGACTCTGACAAGAATCCTGGCAAACTTCGCAATGGGTGGCCGCTGGGCGATTTCTTTGATCGGGGTTACGGTTTCTGTGCGGTTTACCACGAGGACTTGGTCGACCACAACGAGACCTCTTTCCTCAATAGCATTCACAAACTCTTCTATCCGAAGGGACAGAGTTTCCCCAAAGCTTCGGAATGGGGCTTGCTCTCTACCTGTGCGTGGGGAGCCATGCGTGGCATGGACTATTTGGAGACAGACGATGACATCGATCACACGCTTGTCGCAATCATGGGGCATTCGAAGATGGGTAAGGCGACGTTGTGGACGGCGGCTCAGGACGAACGTTTCGCTCTGGCTATCTCAGCGCAGTCCGGTTGTGCGGGAGCGGCACTCTGGTGTCGGAAATCAGGTGAGACTCTGAAGAAGATGGTTACGCGCTTCCCATACTGGCGCTGTCGCAATGCGTGGAAGTTTGTCGAGCAAAAGGATGACCTGCCCGTGGATCAGCACATGGTTGTTGGCCTGCATTGCGCCGCGTCCTGTCTACGTTCATAGTGGTGTGGACGACACCTGGGTAGATAGCCGTGGTGATTACCTTTCGGCTTATCATGCGAGCGAGGTCTATCGCTTGTTAGGAAAGAAAGGGCTAGCGAGTGAGGAATCGCCTGAGGTCGGAGAGGCGATCATCAAGAGCGATATCGGCTATCATAATCGCAAAGCCGGTCATTCCATCAATCCGTACGATTGGGAACGTTTCATGGGGTTCGCAGACTATCACTCCAAAAATAATTAGTTTAGAGACCCGGTTTCGAAACGGCAGTTGGGCCGCGCGACGGTATCACGCCCTTCGTTTTCAAACGGCGTTTAAAAACTTTGTCAGTGCAGGTGACATAGAGGGTATCGAGTTCCGGGCCGCCAAAGACGACATTGGATAGCTTCTTCTTCTCGGGATGCGGATTGGGAAGAATGAGATGAACGCGGCCTAACTGATCGAGAACTTGCACGCCGAGTTTCGTCGCGACGTAGAGACGACCTTCTTCATCGACGGTCATCCCGTCGGCACCGCTTTCAGCATCGGCATCGGGGCAGTGGAGGTAGCCATAGCGTTGGCCATGGGCGAGCTTACCATCTGTTTGGCGTTGGTAGGAATAGACAAATGAACCCCGTGAATCGGCGACCCAGACGAAAGCTTGGTCCGCAGTGGTGACGATGCCGTTGGGAAACTCAAAAGGGATTTCAATAGCGTGGGTGTTGCCGGTGCTGGTAAAGTGCCAGACCTTCTGCGCTCGTGGTTCTGTGAAATAGCCAGATCCGTTCGCTAGCAATACGAGATCATTCCCCGCCATGCCCTCGAGTAGGGTGCGGCTGGTGCCGTCGACGTTGTAGTGGGCAAGCTTCTTGGCGCGCATCTGGCAGGCAACAAGACCGCCTTTGCCGTCCGCCATGAGGCCATTGGCCCCGCCGGTGTCTTCTGCAAACAAAGAAACTGAGCCATCAAGGCCGACTTTATGAATCTTGGAAGCAGGCACGTCGCTGAAGAAGACTTCGCCCTTTGCGTTCACGGCTGGTCCTTCGGTGTAGCGGTGTCCTTCACTGACAAGTTCCCAAGTTTCGTTAGGCAGAATCAGGTTTGTACGGCGTTTGGGGGGTGTTCCCGCAACGATGGGTTGTGGATAGTCACGCCATAGCCAACGCAACGCATCCGGCATGATGGCGGATGCGTGCTTGCTGTTATGGCCGCCTTTGCCCCAGACGTGGTGGACGTCGTAGCCTGCGAATTCGAGTGCCGCGAGCATGTCTTGGTTCGCGGGCCACCAGCCGCCTGCATAGATGTCGAGATCGGAACTCCCGTCTTGGAGGAAGACGCGAAGGGGTTTGTTTTCAGTCTTACGAATGAGCGTAGGATACTCATTGCCACCGCGCAGCCCTACATAAGTACCAATCGTGCTGAGCACTCGGCGAAAGGCATCGGGACGTTCCCAAGCAGCGGTGAAGGCGCAGATCGCGCCGGAACTCGCTCCGCCAATAGCGCGATCGTTAGGATCGATGCTGAGGTTGTACGACTTGCTTACCTCGGGTAGGATCTCTTCGAGGAGAAAGCGTGCGTAACGATCACCCAGACCATCGTATTCGAAGCTGCGATTGAAGCGGGGCTGGGCCTTCTCGCCGATAGTGGGTTTCACCTGACCGTGGTCAATGAAGATGCCCAGGGTCATGGGCATTTCGCCACTATGGATGAGGTTGTCCATGGTTGGCATGAGTTTCCAACCCTTGGCCCGGTTCAGGCCGTCTTGAATAATGAGGCTGCATGCCGGAGTGTTAGGGTCATAGCCTGAAGGGACGTAGACCCAGTAGCTCCGGGTTGTCCCAGGGTAGATCTTACTTTCCCAGGGAAACGGACCTTTCACTTCTCCCGTCGGTACGCCTGGTTTGGCCACGCTATCGGGGTGCTCGGGGTAAGTTTCCTTCTGAACCTGAGCGAGGCTGGAGCAAAGGAGGGCGAAGAGAAGCAACAGGGGTTTCATGGAGGGGAGCGTGAAGCATCCTGACGGCGGGCACAATTGGAAAGGCGGTTGCATGGCTGTGGCATCGGGCGTTGGGTGCGTCTTTATCCATGAAACCCATTGGCAAGGAATTCTTAGGCGCGATGGCTCAGGGCATTGGGGGCACTGTGCTCATCATTGGCCTCGCCAGCATGTTTCTAGCTCGGCAGCTTTGGCTGGCTGATCTCTTGGTGAACTTTCAAGTTCACTTCATGGTGTGTTTGCTAGTTTGCCTGTTCTTGCTAGTATTGGTCCGTCGTCAGTTGACCGCAGCAGCTTTGCTTCTCGGAACCCTCGTTCTGGCTCTTCCCGTGATTCCCTATCTCAAGGTTCCTTTCCAAGAGGAAGCCAAGGTGGAGGTGAAAGACGAGGAGAAAGTCTATCGTTTGATGACCTACAATGTGTTGCAGACAAACACACGCACGCGGGACGTTGCTGATTACATTTCCATGGAGAGTGTCGATTTCCTTCTCGTCATTGAGGCCAATGCGTTCTGGGAGAAGGAGCTGGAATTCGAGCTGAAAGATCACTTTCCTCACAGATTTGCGAAGACGAGATTGGATAATTTAGGCCTGCTGTTCTTTAGCAAGCATCCTTGGGAATCGATCCGGCTTGTTGGTGAGTTTGGATTTCCCACCGTGGAAGCGACCTTTGCATTGCCGGAAGGAAACTTGCGATTGTTGGGCGTGCATCCGTATCCACCGATTTCATCAAGGGTGGCTGGCGAGAGGAATGCTTTCCTGACTGACTTAGGCAAGTATGCTGTGGGGCTTTCTGGCAGCGTGATTGCGGCTGGAGACTTCAATGTCACCCCTTGGTCGCCTCATTTCCAAGACCTACTTTCCCGGGGTGAGCTTGGGGATAGCGGCCTAGGTCGTGGCATTCAGAATACTTGTTACAAGTTCCCTACGCTCTTATGCGGCCTTCCTATTGACCACGTGATTACTCGCGGGATTGCCGTGAGTCGTCGCCATATAGGCCCTCCCATTGGCTCGGATCATCGCCCAATCACAGTAGATTTCCTGTTGCGAAGTGTTGATCAGTCTTGGAATCAATAAATACCAGGCTTCAGGATACTGTTGTTCTTGTAGCTCTAGTCAATAGAGGCATTGTCCGAGATGAATGTTTGAAGTCCATGGCGCCTGGCAATAGCTTTGTTAGGGGTATTGGGAGGCTTGTCCTCTCCAATTGCGTGGGCTGAAACGTTCTCTGGGCGTTTAAACAGGGAACCCTTGAGAAGCCTGATTTCTCCAGCGCTCCTGCTGCCTATCGGGTGGCCAGTGCCAATGGCGTGGACGTGACGTTCAAGCTATCACATTCAGGCACGAGTTCGGGCCTCTTCTCATACTCCAAATGGGAGGTGGATCGGTGGGGAGATCCGAGTGGGACCATCCCGCCAGCGGGTTCGTGGCAAGCTGTGAGTGATGCTAGCAATGGCATCAACTTGACGCTTTGGGGCTATTGGGGAAATGGCGGCAGTCCCCTAGCTTCGGGCGCAACGACCTCTTACGAAATCGAAATCAATTTCGCTCGGCCCGTTGATGATCTCGCGTTTCGCCTAAGTGGCATCAATGCCCTCGTCTTACCAGCCGGGGAAAATGCTTTTGATCAAATCACCGTAGCCTCCTTTCTAGACGGCATGGCTCAGCCTTCCCCGACGTATGACGATCTTGGGAATGGCTTTACGCGCAGTGGCGATATCTTCACGGGTGACCTCAGTCAGCCGATTGGTGGTGATACAGGAAATGCCAGTTTGTCGGATGAAGGATCAGTTTCTGTTGGTTTTGATCAAGTGATTGATCGTGTTGTCCTCACTTATGTCGGCACCGCAGAACACCCCACGCCAGCGAATTTCCAGGACGCCGTTCAGAATTGGTCTTTCTCGTTGGGAGACTTTAGCTTCGAGCCGTTGCCGGCGGCTGCGCGGAGCACCTTGACCTGGGAACCGGCACACGGAACACTTTCAAAGGAAGCTTTCGATTCCAGCACGGTTACCTACACCGCAGCTTCAGACGATGGTTCGGTCAACGCAACGTTTTCCCTTGAAGGCTTGGGCACGACTGGGAACAAGTTCAGTTACTCTAAGTGGGAAATTGACCGTTGGGGAGATCCTAACGGTCTTTTGACTCCACCGGGATCTTGGCAAGTGACTAGCAATGGCTTTAATGATGTGATGCTTGGACTTTGGGGCTACTGGGGGACGGATGGCAGTGCGGGAGCGCTTCCTACGGTGATCGGAGACCAGACCAGCGATCGACTTAGGATCACGTTCGATTGCGCTGTGAGTGACCTGCAGTTTCAGATGAATACCATCAATGCTCTGCTTAGCGGTGGCTTAAACAGCAATGATCAACTGACTGTCGAGTCAACGTTTGGCGGCGTTGTTCAGCCAACGGCGACATTCTCTAGTGAGGGGCCGGGATTCACCCGCGTTGGGAATGTTCTTACGGGAGACTTTGCGACCCAAATTGGCGGTGGTTTTCAGAACGTCACCGATGAAGGCTCTGCTGTCGTTCGTTTCCCGGGTGCCGCAGCCGAAGTGACACTAACGCTTGTCACTACTGCCGCTCATCCGCTGCCGGCACAGTTTCAAGGAGGCCAGCAGAATTGGTCTTTCTCCATCGGAGATCTTTTGTTTGTTCCTGGCATTGGCACGGAAATTGCCTGGGCGCCACTCCAGGATCAGTTGCAGAAGCCTGGAATTACGAATGCGCCTGCCACGTATCAAGCCACCTCAGAGGACGAGGGTGTCACGGCCTCTTTCGACCTGACTCACCTGGGAACCACTGGAAATAAGTTCAGTTACTCTAAGTGGGAGATCAATCAGTGGGGTGATCCTGCGGGTATCTTATTGCCTTCGGGCTCTTGGAAGATGGTCACCAATAGTCAGAATAAGGTGGTGCTAGGGCTTTGGGGCTATTGGGGTGGAGGTGGTATCCCTGTCGCGATAGGTGATCAGACGAGCTATCAGCTCGCGATCACTTTTGACGAGCCTGTCAGCAATCTCGACTTTATGTTGGGTGGTCTCAACGCGCTGATTAAACAGGCTGATGGCTTTAACCTAGAAACGTAAATGGGCACAGGAATACAGTCCGAATGGCGGGCGGCATTCGGTGTCAGGTGATGGGCCGCGAGTTAATGGAACGTATCAGCCACTGAGTATCCGATCGGAGTTTGGAGGCACCCCTGTGATCCATTTGC
>CALLLI010000043.1 GCA_938082635.1 uncultured Verrucomicrobiales bacterium | reverse complement strand
CCAGCTCTTGAATTTGCTTTCCTTGCCGATCAAGTTTTTCCACTAACTCCAAGATGATCTCAATGAGATCGTCTTTGTCTAGCGTTTGGAGGTCCTCTCGGCTGAGCTTCAAAGTCGTCGTGGTCGAATCGTTTAAGATATCTTAAATAGTTTCGCTCAATGTCAAGTTTTCCGCTAATCGGTTACAAATCATCGAACCAGATCACCGACGGGTGAATCTCTGCGGGCTGAGTCAATGCGGGTTCGACGTGATCAATGTGCGGCACCGCCGGCTTCTCAGCGCCTATCGCACCAGGCACCATGAGGTGAATCAGCAAGAGGATCAATAAAGGGCGAGCCAGCCCTATAGATCGAACTGCTGAACAGGCTTTTCAAGCCCGGGATCATATGGGCAACGATTGCACTGAAATAGCCAAGCTTACACCGGCATCCTCCAATCGGAGACGTTGGGCGTGAGGGTGTCCGCGTCCCAGTGCTCGCGGTCCTTGCCCAGTTCCCAAGGGGGCGGGCCGACGAAGGTGCTTCGTTTGCCTTCGATCCCCATGAAGCCACGGGCACGATCAATGGTCACCAATGCGAAGATCGGTTCTTTGTAAGGGACGGTATACTTAATGTTTGGATAGGCTTGGTCGATCTCTTTGCTGTAGCGCACCTTGGCGAAATCGCCCCCAACCCAGTGATAGGACGCACTGTTTATCTGCGGATAGACAATGTCATTAATTTGCCTGACATAGTCACGGTGATGGTGTCCTGAGAAACAGGCAATCACCTTCCTCTGACCCGCGTTTGTGTTCGCTTCTTCAAGAACCTCACGAACAGCTCTACCATTCTGCACCCCACCCTCCTCAGGCCGTTCCAAACTCTGGTGAACAAAGATAACCGTGGGTAAACTCGTGTCGGCTAGATCCTTGCGTAACCAGTCTAGCTGGTCGTCGGCAATGAATCGCGGGTAGCCACCGGCATGATTTTCAGGCCTATCATTGCCATCGAGGACTACAAAATGTAATCCTGCTTGGTCGAAGCTGTAGTAGCGCGCGGGCATCTTCCACCACGCGACGGTTTGATCGCGCTTGTAGCCACCATCGGTGTCATGGTTTCCCAGCACGTGATAGCGGGGTCCCGGAAAGGCATTCCATAGGTCGAGAAACCCCTGGTTGGCCTCTTTCGGCACGCAAAAATCGCCGAGTTGTACGATGAAATCGACCTTGGCTTTGGTCATCTCATCCACGAACACACGCAGGCGGTCATCGGCATCGTGCATGATGTCCTTATGCACATCTGCAATCAGGCCAAATCGCAGAGGCGTAACCTTGTCATCCTCTGCCAACGAAGGCCAGCTCGTCAGTATCGAAGAGGCACCCACGAAAGCTGAACCTTTGAGGAAGGAGCGTCGGGAAGTGGCAGATGGGATAATACGGCCTGGCGTCATCCTCCCATGGTGAAGCGATCCCTTCTTCAGGCCAAGATCATTCCGGTCATCGAAGATTGAAAGAGTCGTGAGTTCTCAATATTCTCGGCGAGCGCTGATTAAGATAGCAACGCACTCACTACCTTTCCATGAACATCCGTTAGCCTGTAGTCGCGACCCTGAAATCGGTAGGTGAGGCGTTCATGGTTGACTCCCAGGCAGTGAAGGATCGTCGCTTGCAAGTCGTGGACGTGCACGGGATCGCTCGTCACGTTGTAAGAGAAGTCATCGGTTTCTCCGTGCACTAGACCAGGTTTCACGCCGCCGCCAGCCATCCAGACAGAGAAGCAGCGGGGATGATGATCGCGCCCGTAGTTCTCACGCGTGAGTTTCCCCTGACAATACACCGTGCGACCGAATTCGCCGGCCCACACGACGAGTGTGTCATCCAGAAGACCACGCTGCTTCAGATCAGCGATGAGTGCACCACAAGGTTGGTCGATATCAAGACATTGTTTAGTGATATGGTCAGGAAGATTACTGTGCTGATCCCAGCCGCGATGATAGAGTTGAATGAAACGCACCCCGCGTTCTGCCAACCTTCTGGCGAGAAGACAATTGGCGGCAAAGGTTCCAGGAATGTCTGCCTCTGGACCATACATTTCCATGGTCCGTGCCGATTCCTTTGAAAGATCGGTGAGTTCAGGGACGGAGGTTTGCATCTTGTAGGCCATCTCATACTGAGCGATGCGAGCGCTGATCTCAGGATCGCCGAATTCCTCGTGTTGCAGTTGGTTCAAGGAAGCGATGCCGTCGAGCATGCGACGGCGGGCCTTGCGATCAATGCCAGGAGGGTCGGATAGATAGAGGACAGGATCACCTTGGCTACGCAACTTCACCCCTTGATGTCGCGATGGAATGAACCCACTGCCCCAGAGCCGGGAAAGGAGCCCCTGGGCATTTGGCAGGCCGCTTCCTTTGGAAATCAAGACGACGAACGACGGCAAGTCTTCATTGTCAGATCCCAGGCCATAGCTTGACCAAGCACCAAAGCTTGGGCGACCAGGTTGTTGGCTCCCCGTTTGCATGAAGGTGATCGCGGGATCGTGATTGATGGCCTCGGTGTAGATCGACTTCACAACGCACAAATCGTCAGCCACGGCTCCCGTGTGCTTGAGCAAGTCGCTGAACCAAGTGCCCGCCTTGCCATAACGCTGAAAGGCAAACTTGGAGGCCGCGACGGGAAAACTGGATTGCCCAGACGTCATGCCAGTGAGTCGCTGGCCGTCCCGAATAGAATCTGGCAACTCCGATTCGTGAAGCTTTGCTAACCCTGGTTTGTAGTCGAGCGTTTCAAGCTGCGAGGGCGCGCCTGATTGAAATAGGTAGATGATCCGTTTCGCCTTAGGTGCCGCCGAAATCACGCTTTCATTGCCCTCAAGATCACGACCTAGCAACGATGCCAAGGCGGCCGTACCCACACCAGTGCCCATCTTGCCAAAAAAATGCCTTCTCGTAAGAAA
>CALLLI010000042.1 GCA_938082635.1 uncultured Verrucomicrobiales bacterium | reverse complement strand
TCAGAGCTGAGTTCCGCCTCAAGAAGCAGGCCCTGCTCCAACGGGTTCTCAGCGCCACTAAACTGTAATTCATTGATTTTCAATGAATTACGTTACGGCATAAACAACCTAAATGATAGTCTTTTCAATTTATGGGTTTTCAGCTAAGGTCTAGCTAGCGAAGGAATTGGCGGTGCCGAGAGTTCCCCCAGGGCGGCGTTCGAAGCCGAATTCGCCACCTTCAGCGCTCGCACCGTTGTCGGAGACGAAGAGGATCAGAGTGTTGTCGAGTTGACCATTGGCTTCCAGCGTCTTAGTGAGTATTGCCAATACCAGCATCCATTCGCTCGACTTGAGAGGCGTAGACAGACATGCGCTCAACCAAGTTCTCTTGCTGCTCGGCTTCCAAGCTGCCCCAGGCCGGGATGCTTTGGTCTCTCGCAGGCAATGACCAGGAGGACGCTAACAAACCCATTTGCCGCATGCGTGCGTAGCGCTCCACCCGGAGCAGATCCCTGCCTTTCGCATAGCGTTGGCGATACTTGGCCATTTCGTTTCCTGGAATTTGCAGGGGCCTGTGCGGTGCCGTGTAGGCGACGTAGCAGAAGAAGGGTTTGTTAGGTGTTCCTTTCTTGTGGTCGTTGATGAACTGAGTGGCGCCGTCGGTGATAGCATCAGTGAAATAGAACTCAGCGCCAGAGGCTTGGATGCGTTCATTGTCTCGAACCATGGTATCTGGCCCAAAGTAGCTGCCGCCACGGAGTGCTCCGTAGAAACGATCGACCCCCGCTGCTTTGGCCAGGAGGCTTTGTCTCCTTGTGCACTTTCATTGTCATAGCGCGTGAGGTGCCACTTGCCGGTCATGTAGGATTTGTAGCCGCTCTCTCCTAACGCTTCAGCGATGGTCACGGTCGATTCGCTGAGTTCACCTCGATAGCCATCGCGTTGAAGATTGGCCGCCGTCATCCACCCCATGCCGGCCTGGTGCGGGTAGAGTCCGGTCAGGAGTGACGCACGGCTTGGACAGCAACGCCCGGTGTTGTAGCATTCCGTGAATCGGAGACCATTCGCAGCTAGGCGGTTGAGATGAGGGGTATCAATCTCGCCGCCATAGCAGCCGATATTTGAGTAGCCGAGGTCGTCGGCCAGAATGAGCACGACGTTCGGCGGCTTCTGAGCAGCGCAGAGAACGGGAAGAATCAGCCCCAAAGCTGTTGCTAGGAGTACGATCCGACGGATGATCAGGTGTAATTTCACGATTACTATAACCACTCAAATTTCTTCGAGTGTATTGTCCCGATCTTTAGCAGTTCTGCGAAACTAGAGGTTCTCTCGTTTGAGGTGTTCCCACTTCAGCTCGGCCGGTGGTTGCCACGCGGCCATTTGGTCTAACAACGTCGCAGGATCTTCATGATCCAGCAGGCGATCGCGGTCTTCTTTGCGTAGCAGGCCGTCGGCTTGCATCCGATCGGCGAAGGCGATGAGGCCATCGTAGAATCCTTTCACATTGAGCACACCGCAGGGACAATTGTGCAATCCCAACTGACTCCACGCGAGGACTTCGCCTAACTCTTCCAAGGTTCCAAAGCCACCTGGCATGGCGACGAACCCTTCGGCGAGGTCGATCATCTTCTGTTTCCGTTCATGCATCGTTTCCACAACGATGAGCTCGGTCAGCTTCTTGTGGCCGAGTTCGTGTTCATCGAGAAATCGAGGAATAACACCGATAGCGCGACCACCCGCTTCCATGATGGCATCAGCGATAGCGCCCATGAGCCCGACGCTTCCTCCTCCGTAGACTAACGCGATCCTAAGCTCTCCCATGAGGTGACCAAGCTTCTTCGCATGATCCAGGTGAACAGTTTCGTGCCCTTTGCTGGCACCACAATAAACGGCGAGGTTCTTCATGAAGGATTGTCGTAAAGGGGGAGGGGAAAGTCAGGTTCCGGGGTGCGGGTTTTTAGGTAAGCTTCTTCAAGTCTGGTGAGGATGTCAGGATGGTCCTCGGCGACATCCTTTAACTCTCCTCGATCATTCTCTAAGTCGTAGAGTTCCCAGGATGATGGCTTCTTGGAACGGACGCCCTGACGAACGGCTTTCCAACGCCCGTCGCGGATGGCGATCTGTCCACGGTAGCCGGCGAACTCCCAGAACAAGGGGGCGGCGCGATCGGTTTGCTTGCCTGTCTGCAGGGTTTCGGTCAGGTCAAGCCCATCTAGCGAAAGGTCTTGTGGGAGCTTCGCTTGGGCTGCTTTGGCTAACGTGGGGAACCAGTCTGGAAAGTAGGTTGGGAGAGCATTGGTCGACCCTGGTGCTACCTTGCCAGGCCATTTGACGATGCAAGGAATGCGGATGCCGCCTTCGTAGACGCTTCCTTTCCAGCCTCGTAGGCCGGCTGCGGAGTTGAAGAAGGGTGGATCGGCGCCGCCGATGTGAAATGCAGGGTCTTTGCCAGGATGAGTGGCGCCGTTGTCTGAGGTGAAGACGACCATGGTATTCTCAGTAAGGCCAAGGCGGTCGAGACGCTCTAGCACCTTACCGATATTCTCATCCATGTCAGAGATCATGGAGGCATAGGCGGCGCGAGGTCGTGGGTGTGGGAGGTAACCATTCTGTCCTCGGTAGGAGCCTTTCTCCTTATCCCAGTCTTCCGGATACTTATCGAGCCAGTCTTGAGGCGGTTGCATCGCGACGTGAGGTTCGACAAAGGGCAGGTAGAGGAAGAAGGGTGACTTCTGGTGCTCGTCGATAAACTTTAAAGCTTCTGTCAGTATAAGGTTTGGCGCATAGTTCTTCATCCGGTAGGTGTCGGCCTTCACGTTTCCCTTTGGTTGACGCTGATGTCCTGGAATGAGGCCTGGATTGATGACGACTTCACGCTCGTTGGAATCGAGGAAGTGCGGGTAGTAAGTGTGGGCATTCCGCTGGCCATTGTAACCGTAGAAGCGGTCGAAACCCTGTTTGATGGGAGACCCCGTGGTGTTTGATGGTCCAAGGCCCCATTTGCCGAAGGCTCCGGTTTTGTAGCCCGTTTCCTTGAGCACTTCTGCCAGAGTGACGGCTTCTGGTGTCAGCGGCCATTGTCCAGGAAATACCCTGCCATTGCCAGAATCGCGGTTCCCTCGTACCTCGGCATGCGCAAGGTGTTTGCCGGTGAGCAGCACGCAGCGGGCTGGCGCGCAGACCGGGGCGCCGGTGTAGTGCTGGGTGAAACGCATGCCTTCCGCTGCGAGTCGGTCAATGTTCGGGGTCTGGATCTTCTCTTGTCCGTAGCAACCGACTTCCCCATAGCCGAGATCATCTGCGAGGATGAACACGATGTTCGTGGGAGTCTGACTTAGCGCTGTGATAGTCAGAGCGAGATGGAATAGTAGAGAAAGTCTCATGGGAAGGAGCTGTATTCGTAGCGGTCTATAGGATGTGGGGCAATGGGATTTCTCATTGCCAAGGGATGGGCGGCCTTTAGGATTGCCCATGCGGGCCTCTATCATGCTCTTCTTCCTTCTTTCTTGGCATGTGGCGGTTTTCGCTGCTGATGATGAGGAACATGGTCGTGGTCAGTCTCAAGTCTACGAAGTCGTCTTTGAGCCGATAGAGGCAAGATTCTTTCGCTTTGTGGCGACTTAAGAAAGCTCTGGGAACGACGGAGAGATCAGCGTGGCCGATTTCCAGCTCTTGGGTGCGGGTGATGGCGGTCCAGTCAGCCGTGCTGCTTGGAAGATTCGTGAGTATAGTGGGATAGGCTTACCTGCGGATGGGGCCATTGATGCTTCTGTCGAGAGTGTCTGGATGTCTAAGGTGGAACCGCAGCACTTTCTAGAACTCGATCTTGGGGGGGAAGTGAATTTGTCAGGCTTTCGCTATCTTCCGGGTGCAGGTCTCGGAGCGGTTCATGATTATGCCGTCTATGTCAGTGCGGATGGCTCTTCCTGGGGCGATCCGATCATGCGAGGTAAATTGGTGCCACGTGTGAATGAGGCAGAAGAGGCCACCTCAGCTGGCGCTCCTGCGCCAATCACTTTAGTGAAACGGGATTTTACTCCCGAGGGAATGGTTTACGGTCCCGTGGCGTTCGATGTTGATGCTAGAAATCGGGTTTAGGTGGCGGAGACCTACCGCTACAGCGGTAGGGGCGTGATCGATAATCGTGGGAAGAAGCGACGCGAAGAGGAAGACCTGCAAACGAATCGCTTGAGTGAACGTCGCGCGAACCAAGAAGCTTGGCTCGCTGACGGTGAATTGGGAGTGCAAGATGCTGATTTCTTTACCAGGCATTCAGAGAAAGTGAGCCTGTTAGAAGACCTCGATGGTGATGGGTTTGCTGATCGGCGCAAGGTGGTGGCAGACGGTTTTAATGATACGCTCGATGGTGCTGCTGCAGGTGTGCTGGTGAGAGGTAATGAGGTTTACTTTGCGAACATTCCGTCTATTTGGAAATTAACGGATACGAATGGTAGCGATATAAGTGATCGTCGCAGTGAGCTCTCTCGTGGTTATGGCGTGAGAACTGGATGGTATGGTCATGATCTTCATGGGCTGACGTGGGGGCCTGACGGGCGGCTCTATTTCTCGATTGCTGACCGTGGGTTTGATGTGAAGTCGCAGGAAGGAAAGGTTTTTCATGGGCGAAACACGGGAGCCGTGTTTCGCTGCTGGTCTGATGGAAGTCAGTTAGAGTTGGTGGAGCAAGGGCTGCGGAACCCACAGGAACTCGCCTTTGATGATCTTGGCTATCTCTTCACGGGAGACAACAACTGCGATGCGGGGGATCGGGCACGCCTGGTTTACGTGGTCGAGGGTGGCGACTCAGGCTGGTGCGTTTCGGTGCAGAGTTTAGCTGATCGTGGGCCTTGGCTGAGCGAGGCCATGTGGGAAATGCCTCGTGATGAGGAAGCGCTTCAACCCGCATGGACGTTGCCGCCGGTTGCGCACATCAATAGCGGACCCTCTGGGCTAGCGCATTATCCAGGAGTGGGGTTGCCTGAAGCGTTCGATGGCTTCTTTTTCCTTTGTGACTTTCAAGGAGCTGGTGAGGGAGTTTACAAGCCTTCCGTGTTGAAATGGCAGGTGCGAGTTTCGTGATGCGAGGTCATCACACGTTCCACGATGGGCCTGCAGTGTCTGACGTGTGCTTTGGGTATGATGGTAGGGCGTATGAGTCAGAGTGGGGGGCTGCTTGGGATATTAGCCCCAAGGCGAAAGTATACACACTGACTCACACCACGTCACAGAAGACCGGGACTGTCCGAGAGGTGCAATCATTGTTCCAAACTGGGTTTGAGCGACTCTCCTCAGGCCAGTTAGCGGAGTTGCTAGGGCATCGCGACCAGCGCGTACGCTATGAAGCACAGCGATTGTTAGTAGATGGCAAACGTATAGATGCCTTTACGTAGGTGTTAGCAAAGTCCAGCGATCGGTTGGCGCGCCTCCATGGTGTTGGGGGATAGGGCAACTCGTGCGATCAAATCCAGACGCGATTAAGGTCTTGGAGGCTCACTTGAAGGATTCGAATCCTGAAGTGCTTGGGCGACTCTTACGTATTGGTGCTGAGCATGGCTTGCGCGAAGCCGGTGACACGGCCTTGGAAGCTCTCGGAGCCGTGAATCATCCTTGTCTGCGCTTCCATGCTGCCTACGCCGTTGGAAAGTTGAGACCGGCCAGGGCATTGGAAGGTCTCGTCCAATTGTTGAATTCCAATCACGACAATGATGCCTACCTTCGTCACGCGGCGGTGATGGGGCTTCTCGCGCTGCAGGAGGATGATGCGTTGATCGCCAAGGCGCTGGCCTCGTAATCAGAGGCCTTGCGTTTGGCTACGGCAATTGTCTTGCGCCGTCGTGATGATAGTCGCGTTAGTGAGTTTCTCACAGACACGTCAACAGTGGTGGCCACCGAAGCGGCGAGAGCTATCTACGACCGTGAGATCAACCGAGGAATGAAGTCTCTTGCTGAAGCGTTGGTTTCTTTTTCGTCGATGACCGAGCCTTTCTTGCGTCGAGCGCTTCATGCCAGTTTTCAGTTGGGCACGGAGATCGCGGCAGCCCGCTTGTGCCAGTTTGCTCTGGCTCGGAATCAGCCCGTCGAGTTTCGGAAGCAAGCTCTGGAACTCTTGCTGAATCGGGACACACCGCCAAATCGTGAATGTGTCTGGGGCCGATGGCCTCCTATCGTTCGTCAAACGGGAGGGGTCGCAAAGTTGCCTGTTCGCACGCACCTGCAAGAGTTGCTAGAGCTTGAGGAATCGGGAGTTCAGATGCTGGCGCAGCGGTTAGAAGCCCTGTTTGGCACGAAGAGGTCTCCGCAACAATTGGTAATTGTCGTGTTGAACGAGAGCGCTGTGGAGTCTTTGCGCGTGGAAGCTTTGTTTACGTTAGAGGATGGGCAAGAGGCGGAGGCTGGGCTTTATGAATCGACCTGTAAACAGGCAATGGAATCTTCAGAGTCCGCGGTTTTAAGGGCTGCGGCGCTTCGATCGTGGGCCCGTGTGAAAGGTGCTGAGGCTCCGCCTATGTTGCGCACAAGGTCATTAGCCCAAGTTTCTTATTACCGGCGTGGCACCCCTATAAAACCAGGGCCTGCGTCGCGAAGGCACTACAAAGTCGTCGCTCCTTTCAGTTCCGACTTCACCGCTGGGCAGGCCCCTTTCCAATCGATCCCGAGTATCTGG
>CALLLI010000041.1 GCA_938082635.1 uncultured Verrucomicrobiales bacterium | reverse complement strand
CGGAATTGGACTGTAGGAATTGTTCTTGGAGTGTTTGAGTGGTCATGGATGGTTGGTTTTTTCTGAATTTGGTGCCCCTGCCTGTAGCAAGGGGCGCCAACCATCCACCATTCCTATTTTAACGACTTACTGGGCATCTCCGAAATCTGGCCAGGGCGTTTTAACGTACAGGTCTTGCCAATTGGCGATCTTCGATTAAGCGGAACTGTGATTCGTTTGCGCCAGCTCAACCTCAGGATCGACCATGAAGAAGAAGAGCTTCATCGCGCTGCCGCGCGTCGTCTTGGGCTGGATGATCTTCCGAAGGATGCGGTCAAGATCTTTCAACGTGCTATCGATGCTCGAGAAGGGAAGCCGTTGAGATTCTC
This sequence comes from uncultured Verrucomicrobiales bacterium, assembly GCA_938082635.1. Classification (GTDB taxonomy): domain Bacteria; phylum Verrucomicrobiota; class Verrucomicrobiia; order Verrucomicrobiales; family DEV007; genus JAACDM01. The sequence continues at coordinate 11,877 of CALLLI010000041.1, read as the reverse complement.
CTACACTGTGGACGTAGACGTTTCTCCTCAGGAAGAGACCAGGCTTCTACGGCGCGATCGCAAGGGCTTTCTTCAAACGACTCCCGGGAATGACTATCACTTTCTAAAGGGCCACGCGGTATCGCCAGGAAGTCAGCGTCCCCTCATTGTCGGGACTGGACCTGCAGGGCTCTTTGCGGGGCTCTTGCTCGCGCAGATGGGGTTGAAGCCGATCCTCTTTGAGCGAGGGAAGATGGCCGGTCCGCGAGCGCGTGACGTGACCAAATTCTGGAGGACGGGAGAATTTGATCCCGAGTCCAATGTGCAGTTTGGGGAAGGCGGTGCGGGAACGTTTTCTGATGGCAAACTTTACACCCAGATCAAAGACCGTGATCATCGCTGTCGCAAAGTGCTAGAAGAACTCTTGGCTCATGGCGCACCGGAGGATATTCTCGTCAATGCCCGCCCTCACATTGGCACGGATAAATTGATCACGGTTCTGCGAAACTTGCGTGAAACGATTCTGTCGCTTGGAGGCGAGATTCGCTATGAATCCAAGGTGGTCGATCTCGATATTTCGGAAGGGAAGATTAGCGGAGTCGTGCTGGACGGCGGTGAGCATGTTGCGAGTGATTCAGTGATGCTGGCAGTGGGTCACAGCGCGCGTGACGTGTTTGAACTACTGGTGAAGAAAGAGATTCCTCTCGAGCGCAAATCGTTCTCGGTGGGCGTCCGTATTGAACATCCTCAATCGCTGATCAACCGAATCCAGCACGGCAAATTTGCCGGACACGAGCGTCTGGGATCGGCATCCTATCGCTTTGTCAACCACGGCAAACAGCGTCGCTCGGTTTATAGTTTCTGCATGTGTCCTGGCGGGCAAGTCGTTGGCGCAGCTTCGGAGCCGGGGCGTCTCGTTACGAATGGAATGAGCAGCTATGCTCGGGACGAAGCCAATGCTAATGCGGGGTTCATGGTCGAAGTGCATCCAGAGGACTTGCCGGACGACGACATGCTTGGTGGCGTGAGATTTCAGAGAGAACTCGAGGAGAAAGCTTTCGAGTTGGGTGGTAGTAATTTCCATGCGCCAGCCCAGCTTCTCGGTGATTTCATGAAGGATCGGGCGTCTACGGAGGTTGGCTTTGTGAAACCTTCATTTCGACCTGGAGTCACCCTGACAGATCTGCGAGAATGTCTCCCAGATTTCGTTGTTAAGGCGATTAAGCAAGCCGTTCCAAGAATTGCTAAGCGCATCCCTGGCTTTGATCGGCCCGACGCGATTCTAACAGCTGTCGAATCGCGAAGTTCATCGCCCATTCGCGTGACGCGTGGGAAAGACATGCAGAGCACGGGTGTCCAAGGACTGTTTCCAGCTGGTGAAGGGGCAGGCTATGCGGGCGGGATCATCTCTGCCGCCGTCGACGGTATTCGTGTCGCGGAGGCTGTGGCGCTACGCGTTGCTCAGGACTAAGCTAGGACATCCTTAACCACCTTGGCATGCTTTACGCCGGTGAGCTTTTGGGCCAGTCCTTGGAAGGGGAAGTTGAGCTTCTCATGATCGAAGCCTAACAGGTGCATGAGTGTGGCGTGGAAGTTGCGCAATGGCACTGGATTGACAGCCGACTCGTAACCGAGCGCATCCGTTTCTCCATAACTGAATCCTGGCTTGATGCCGGCACCCGCCATCCAGAGTGTGGAGGCGTTCGGATTGTGGTCGCGGCCGATGAAGCTCATGGAGCCGCCGCCGCGGTTTTCTTGCATGGGCGTGCGCCCAAATTCGCCACCCCAGACAACGAGCGTGTCTTCGAGAAGGCCGCGTTGTTTGAGGTCTGTCAGGAGTGCTGAAATGGGTTGATCGGTCTGGCGGCACTTGTCTTTGAATCCAAAGTTCAGCGACTCGCTTTTGCTAGAGCCGTGGGTGTCCCAGCCCCAGTCGAAGAGTTGGATGTAACGAACGCCAGATTCGGCAAGTCGACGTGCTAACAAACAGTTATTTGCAAAGCTCTCTTTCCCAGGAGTGGTTCCATAGGCTTCTTGAACCGCCGTGGGCTCGCTTGAGATGTCCATGACTTCTGGCGCGGACATTTGCATTCGGAACGCCATTTCATACTGAGCGATACGCGTGACGGTCTCGGGATCGCCGACTGAAGCATGCGTCATCTCATTCAGATTCCCCAAGGCATCCAAAGCTGCTCGACGCATGGACTGTGACACGCCTTCTGGATTGCGGATGTTCAGAACGGGATCGCCAACGGAGCGGCATTGCACGCCCTGGTAGACGGACGGTAGAAAGCCTGAGCCCCAGAGACTCTTGCCCACACGAGGAAGGCGTCCGCCTGAAATGAGGACGATGAAGCCTGGCAGACTCTGGTTCTCGGTGCCGAGACCCCAGGTGACCCAGGAGCCAATGGACGGCTTGCCAAGTCCAGCATTACCCGTGTGTACCATGAGCTGAGCAGGGCCATGGTTGAACTGCTCCGTTGTCATCGTTTTGATGAAGCACATGTCATCCGCGTGCCTTTGAAGGTGCGGCATTCTATCAGAGATCCAATGGCCGCACTGGCCATGCTGGGCAAAGGGATACTGGTGCCCTAACATTTGTGGCACTCCTCGAATGAAGGCGAAGCGCTTGCCTTCGATATACTCTTGAGGACAGCTCTTACCATCGAAGCGATTTAACTCGGGCTTGTAGTCAAAGAGTTCCAACTGGCTGGGCGCGCCAATCATGTGAAGGTAGATCACCCGCTTAACTTTGCCTTTTAAGGGGGCTGCTAGCGTGCTTAAGGGATCAAACGAATCATGGTGAATGGCTGTTGCTTCCTTACCCTGAGCTTGAGACGCCAGCCACAGCGCCCCCATGCCTGAAGAACAGTCTCGAAGGAAGTGGCGTCTGGTCGTGGATTCGAGCAGGCCGCGGTGGTGATGTGCGAGAGCTTTGGAGAAGTCTGTCATGGCTATTTAGTGAGGGCGGCGTCTAGATTGATGAGCACGGAGGCGACGACGTTAAGTGCTTCGTCATGAGAGGCTTTTTCGGTATCGCGCATGCGCTTGTAGAGGCGTTCGAGTTCGTTCAATGCGGTGGCCTCGGGTGGGTGGGAAGTCGCTAAAAGGTAACCGTGGGTTAGTTTGGCCTTCAGATCTCCTTCCTTGGCGTCGATCCTCTTGCCGAGTGCCTTCGCGCATTCGTCAAAGGCTTCGTCGTTGAGCAATGTGAGCGATTGCAAAGGCGTATTGCTAGGAAGACGCCTTTGCTGGCAAATTTCGCGGGATGGCGCATCGAATGTCGCGAACATGGGGAAGGGGATGCTTCGTTTCATGAAGACATAGAGTGAACGGCGATAGCGCTCGCTTTCGTTCGGTTTGGCCGTCTTCCATTTTTCGCCTGAGAACGGTGTCCACACGCCTTTGGGCAATGGAGGATAGACCGGTGGGCCATGGAGTTGGGGCGAGAAGAGCCCTGAAATTGCTAACGCGTGATCTCGAACCATCTCTGCCGTCATGCGCTGGCGAGGGCCACGGGCGAGTTTCGCATTGCTAGGATCGTTTGAATAAGCTTCCGGTTTCACGCGGGAGGTTTGTTGATAGGTCTCCGAGAGAACGATCTCTTTGAGGAGTGACTTCACACTCCAGGCATGGTCTCGCTGGAAACGAATGGCGAGGTGATCGAGCAGATCTGGATGCGTTGGTTTGTCGCCAGCAGAGCCAAAGTCTTCTAACGTGAGCACGAGCCCACGTCCAAAGAGCTGTTCCCACAGGCGATTCACCATCACGCGGGCGGTGAGGGGATTCTCCGGGCTGGCAACCCACTTGGCCAGAGCTAGTCGGTCGTGCGGGCCGTCGTCAGCTAGCGGGGGGAAGGAGCCAGGGACGTTTGGCTCAACCAACTTTCCTTTGGTTAGCCAGTTGCCACGCTCAAACATGTGTGTGTCGCGCCGGAGATGGGCCGGGCGTTCGTGCAGAATTGGAATGGATATCGCTTTGATCTCTTTCTCCGCCTTGCGTAGGGAGGCAAGCTTATTGCGTTTCGAGGCAATGCCAGGGCTATCTAAGAAGCCCTCCCAAGCACTGCTGTCGGTGAAGGAAACTTTCCCGCGTTTGGTGACGAGAGGGAAAGCGCCGAGAGCAAAGACGTCATGCGTCAGGTGAAGGCGTAGAGCGATGTTATCGACAATCTTGAGAGGCTCCTTCAGAATGACGATGCAATGGCGTTCGTGGAATTGCTTGCTGTAAGGCCCCGCACCCTTGCTCCCTTTCTTGAGGCTTTCGTTGGGATCGTAGAAGGGTTCGGGCTCATCGGCGATCACTTCGCTCAGCGTGATCTCACTATGGGCGTCAGATCCTGGCAGTCGCTGGTCTAACTTGATTCGAGAAAGGACGGAACCCCACTCTGGGGTGTGCTTGGCGGTATCGGGATCTTGAGGTAGCAGGTCGATGCGGAACGCGCTCACTTCGGACAATCCTGGAGGGGCTTCCAGGTTCAGTGTGAAGGTCGTTCCTTTGGCCATGTTTCCTGTGGCTCGGAACTCGTCGTCTACAATCTCGACTCCCGTGCCCGAGGATGACTTTGCGGAACTGAACGTTGCGTTCTGCCAGGGTGTCTTCGCGATTAAATCCGAAGATGCTTTGTAGATGGCTTCATTGAGGACTCCACGTTCAGAAATGATCTCCGCAGCTTTGGTCTCATGCGTCTTGTCTAACGGAACTCGTAACTTAGGGAGCTCTTCACCGACATCGGCATCGGCGGTGTTGTTGAAGAAAGCCATGAAAGAATAGTAGTCTTCATGCTGGAAGTCGTCGTAAGGGTGAGAATGGCACTGTACGCAGCCAAAGGTCACCCCTTGCAGAGCCTCCCATGTGGTGCTCACGCGATCCATCACCGCGAGCACGCGGAATTCTTCATCGTCTGTTCCACCTTCGTTGTTGCTCTGAGTGAGTCGATGAAAGGCGGTCGCGAGACGCTGTCCCATCGTTGGATTGGGCAAGAGGTCGCCAGCGAGTTGCTCCACAATGAAGTCGTCGTAGGGCTTGTCGTTATTGAAGGCATCGATGAGCCAGTCGCGGTATTTCCAAACCGTGCGGCTACGATCCACGCCGAGGCCCTCAGAATCCGCATAGCGAGCCACGTCCATCCAGAGGCTGGCCCATCGTTCCCCAAAATGTTTGGATTCTAACAAGCGTTCAACCACTGTTTGGTAGGCGTCTTTGCTAGTGGGCGCTTTGGCAAATGCGGCTAGTTCTTCCGGCGTGGGTGGCAATCCGGTGAGGTCAAGGGTGACTCGGCGAAGCAACTCGGCAGGCGAGGCGGGAGACGTGAGCGCCATGCCTTCTTTGGCCAGAGAGACTTGCACTAAGGGATCGATGCGGCTTTCGGCATCACGAGCCTTGTCACGCTGCGGCGCTTCAAAGGCCCAGTGTTTCTTCCAGGTGGCGCCTTCCTTGATCCATTGGCTTAAGAGCTTCTGCTCGGACTCCGTGAGCGCTGGGCCGTGATCCGCCGGCGGCATACGCTCATCTTCGTCCTGCGAACGAATCCGAAGCATCATTTCTGATTCCATAGGTTGGTTCGGCACGATGGCGGCGAGGCCAGACTTCGCCTTTCCTGTCGCTTGTTCGAAGCTAAGTAGGGAAAGGCCGGAAGCCCTCTTCACGCCACCGTGACAACCGACACAGTGCTTGTTCAGCAGCGGCTTGACGTCCTCAGCAAAGTCCACTGGTGCGGCCATCGTGATCGTGGCCAAGAAGAGATAACTTAGAACGGGATATCGGAACATTGGGTAAAGTTATTCAACACCGGCTTGCGCCAGGCGTTTGCGATACACTTCGCGCGCGTGAGCGTAGGCGGCAATCGCATCGTTCATCTCTTCAGCTGCAATAAAGCGTTCTTTCTGCTTCCAGAGTTGGTCAACGGATTTGAGGCACCACTCGAGGCTCTTCCGCTGGCGAACCGGTTTCTTGTCTACATGAATGAAGATGGGGTTTGTATGCGAGCTTGGTAAAATCCGCATCGCGACCCAAGCGCTCTCCTTGATTTCAGTTTTCAGCGTCACGGCGCTCAGCGATCCATCGGCGGAAATGGTCTGTCTCGCTTGAGGAATGCCATTCACGAGCAACTCAACGTCCACCTCGCGCGAATCCCTATTTCGCGCACGTTCAAGGTGCCAGTAAGGCTGTTCGCTCGTGCTCCTTCCGCTGATTGATTTGTCAGGAGTTTCTCTTAGCAATGCGGCTACTTTTACTTCGGCGGAGATGGTTCCCGCGGACTCGAGGTGCAAGTCTGGCGCACCGCTACCGAGCTCGACATTGTTAACCTTGAAGTCGATTAGGTGACTGGCGCCATCCGAGACGTAGTTGCGGCCTTCTTCGATGCCCTGGCACCAGCCATCGTAGTCGAGCTTGCCTGGCATCTTCACATACGAGCGCCCCATTCCCACGCGTTGTCCGTAGATGCACGGGAAGTCTGTCTCACCGCTGATACGTGTGCGAAATCCTGCGTTTAGCGTGTGGTACCAGATGTTGAGTTCCCACGGGTAAGGTGTGTCGACGGTGGAAATAAAGTCCACGGCAGGCACGAGATCTCCGTCAGGGCCAGGGACGTCGTGAGTCACATCGACAATGTATTCGCAAGCACCGATGCCATCGAACGGCGGGATATGGTAAGAAGGAAGATCATCATTCGGCATGGATAGTCCCCATCCAGAGTGTGCTGGACCACAAACGGCGCCTTGTTGTTGTGCCCAGCGAAGCGTGTTTAGGCAGAGGGTCGGCCAGTGGTCTGTTGAGTTGCCGCCGGGATACATTTGTTGCTCCAAGCGGAGGAGGCAAAGGTGACCGGATTGGTGGGAGCCAAAGCCTGACACTTCAATGTCATAACGCAGAAGATAGGGATACTTTGAAACGGAGTCGTCTTTACCAGTGAAGAACTGTTTTTGATAGTCGAAACACGGCCCCCAGGTCAAATTGGCACCCACTTTGAGGTCTTCGCCGAGACAATGCTTCATCATATCGGGCGCGTGAACGCCTTCGGTAGGCTTCTTGTAGTGCGCGCAACCGGCGGCGTGAATGTGGTGATCACCCGACCACCAGCCGAAGCTGGCGGGATCGATCCAACGTTTGAGCGCGAAGCGAACTGTCTGAGGTTGCTCCGTGATCACGACTTCTTGAGTTTGTGGATGGTATTCTGGACCACGCGCGCAGATGATCTTAAAGTTGCCAGTGGGTAGCGTGAGGGTCTCACCAGAAGTTCGGTAGACTTGAGGGTGAAAGGAGAAGTCGGGCGCGAGACGCTTTGTTTGCGCAGGGTAGACACGGCCTAACGTATCACGAATTTCTAGAGAAGCCGTTGTTGGGTTGTCATGTTCATCGAGGATCTCAAAGGCGACGGGAGTGCTCTTAGCGCACTTGAATGACGTCATGAGATCGCTTCGGAAGCCGAGGTCCTGAGTGCCTTGACCGACAGAGAACTCGACAACGGCACTGCGTTGACCCGCGTCGCGACTATAGATTTGAATGATTTGGTATTCTAACAACACACCGGAAAGTGTTGGCGCCATCGGTCGGTTGGTGAACACCTCTAGATCCATCCAGCGGTCCCGAATATCTTTTGAAGGTGACCCGTGCAGTGGTTGGGCTTGCTTGCTCGCGGCGACGAGAGGATGAGTGACCCCAGCTTCATTGTGGACCTTGATAAGAAAGGCGCGCCAACCATGCTGAACCAGTTCGAGAGGGGCAGGACCCCCAGCCACCTTGACGCGTGATTCCGGATTGATCTGGACGTGAGCAATGCAGAGTGGATCTAACGTTGCCTGAACCTTCGCGATCACATTGGAGTCGTTCTGATCATTGCTAGCTTCCGTGAGGGCTTGCTTCGCTTCATCACTCATTGGCTGACCTAGATGATCTAGAGCTTCGACCAGACGCTGGGTTTGCAAGAGCAGCGGCTGGGCGTCCATGCCCTCGATCATTGGAAGTGACTGAGCGTGAAGCCGAACGGCTAGTAGACTAACCAGAAGTGTCAGGAAAAGGGCTTTCATCTGTCCACAGTGCCCAGTTGCACCCGTGGACGTCAAGGCTACGCAGAAAGACTGAGCAAGCGTCGCACGTTGCGATAGTAGGCTGTATTGTTGCCTCCGCGACCCAGCTGATCGATGAGCAGTGACGAAAGGTCATTGCTGTCAGCAGGGAACAGTCTGGGTGTGGCGTCTGAGCAACGCATCCAACGATAGAAGGGCGCCTCAAAATCGAAGCGCATCGGCTCGCCATCATGATGATGAAAGAGAACTTGGCTGACGGGCTGCTCGTTCTCGCTCACTTGGAAGGAGATTTCTGGCTCAGTCTCATTCAGCCGCTCTAACAACCATGCGGCAAGGAGCTGGGCGGTGGTGTCGTAGCAGCGAGCATGGGCGATCTCGATTTTATCGAGAGATTTCAAGCTGTGTAGAGCGCGGGCATCCTCGAATCCCGCCGCGATGGCTAGGCGGAGATGAAAGGTGCGCGTCCAGTTGAGATCGTGAACGACAAAGTGTTGGTTCTGATCTTTGCGGATCTCGAGCAAGCGTTCAAAGTCGGCTCTGGCATTGACCCAGCTTTGGCTATCGATATAGAGGCGGTCGATCCGGCTATAGAGCCCTTGTTCAAACGAACTCGACAAGGGCGCTTGCCACCAGAGGACGAGGGGAAGGTCCGAATCAAGATTGGCAAATAGGAGATTGGTCAGACGCGCAGGCGAGAAGCCGTGCATGCGAAAGGCCAGTTGTTCACAGCACACGGCCTTTCTTCCATCGGGCCCTAGAGAGCAGTGGGCCGTGACCCATGCTTCGGTGCGTTTGTCAGTGCTGGCGAGCTGCGCTTCGATGAGCAAGACGCGGCATGCGTGTTCCAGCGTGAGACTGTACACGCGTTGGGTGTTCGTTTGGAGTGCGTTCTTTTTCTCGCTATAGATCGCGAGATTCATGAGCGATGCGCGAGTCGCCGTTTCGTTCTCTTTCCAAAGTGTCTTCAGGGCCGCGTTGATCTGGCTTGGCTCGGTTTGTTGGCCGAGAGCGCTGTGGTCGGAGAGGGTGGGGGCGAGATCGGTCGTCATGGATCGGACGGAGAGTTCGAGGCTGGTGCCTCCTTCGCCTCGATTGCACCGTTGGCCAAGTGCTGAATCACGCCGATGAGGCCTTCGACTGCCTGGGCGAATCTTGGGTAGTCGAGCTTGTCCTGCGTGCCGACGGACAAGTGATAGTGTCGGTGATCATGAGGCCGGGATACCTTTCCTTCCAGAATGCCCAGTGGTCAGACCAGCCGCTCTGGGGGAACAGGGCGGGAGGGAAGACGGCACTTTCGATTGGAAGAGCACTGTGGGATTGGAAATGTTCCTTCACCGTCGCGCAGAGCGTCTTCGAATCAGGATTGGTAACGATGGCCAGAAAGTTGCTGGCCTCAGGGTAGAGCGCGGCGACCAAGGGCGGGTATTTTTGACTCTTGGGGGCGTCAGTGTAGTCGCCCATCGTTTCTAAACTGAGCATGGCTAGAATCGATTCGCTTTTCAGAGCACAGCGTTTGGCATAGACGATGCTTCCCATCTTGGTCGTTTGGAAATGCGGCGGTTCTTCGTTGGTGAAAGCGACAAAGCGGAGTGTTTGTTCGAATGGGGCTTGCTGAGAGAAATGCTGTGCGAGGTAGAGGAGGGCGGCGATGCCACTTCCGTTGTCATTAGCACCAGGACTACCTGGAACACTGTCATAGTGCGATCCAATGACGATGATCTCGTCTGGTTGCTTCTTCCCGGTCAAGGAAAGTTCAATGTTCGAGCACTTCAAACCTGCCGCTTGGTAGTCTTGACGTGTGACCGAATCCGGAGCGTGCGTCTCTAACTTTTGAGCGATCCAGTCGGTAGCGGCTTGGAGTTGCTCCGGATGCCGCGTGTTTCGCTCAGGAAAGTCGACAGCCAGCTTGGTGATATAGGTCGGTAAGGCTGGCGCTGCGGGTTCACTTTGCTTTCGGTTCTCGTAGCTGACAAGTGCTAGTGCGAGTAGGATGGAGGGCTTGGATGGGTTCATCGTCGGATTATCCTTGCCGTGTTAGCCAGGGTGGAGCGCTGAGATCGAGATTGCCACCTGATAGAATGATGCCGACTCGCTTGCCTGCGAAGGTGCCAGGGTGTTCGAGAATGGCGGCCATGGGCACGGCGGCTGAGGGTTCGATAACCGTTTTAAGGGTGTGCATGAGGTGCTGGGTGGCGTGAATGATCGCTTCTTCCGTCACTAATTGGACGGCCTCGAGATGGTTTTGAATGATGGCAAAGTTGCGTTCACCTAATCCCGTGCGAAGGCCATCGGCAATGGTGGCCGTTCTTTCGGGGGGAATGCGTTTCCGGGCCTGCCAGCTTCTGTAAGCGTCGTCTGCCATGGCGGGTTCAGCGGCGATGACGCTGATGTTAGATTTTTTGGCTACGAGCACAGTGCCAGCCAGGAGACCACCTCCTCCTACGGGGGCGATCAGAATATCGAGATTGTCTGTTTGTGAGAGAAACTCTAGGGCTGCCGTGCCTTGGCCGGCGATGATGCGATCATCGTCATAGGGGTGAATCACGGTAGCGCCAGTTTCTCGAACGATGCGGTCGCAGGCAGCTTCGCGATCAGCGAGAGTCGGTGTGCAGAGGGTGAGTTTGGCTCCGTAGCCACGGACGGCGGCTATCTTGTTGGGTAGCGAATCGTCTGGCATGACCACATGGGCCGTGGTCCCCACGATGCGGGCCGCGTAGGCGAGTGCGGCACCGTGATTGCCGGAGGAATGGGTGGCGGCGCCTCGTGCCAAGGTGTCGCTATCGAGCGAAAGGACGGCATTCACCGCGCCGCGTGCCTTGAAGGCGCCGACTTTCTGGAGGTTCTCCGCTTTGAAGAAGAGCTTGGCCTGAGTCTGCTCATCTAGTCGGTGGCTCGTGAGGACCGGCGTGCGATGAATGTACGGCGAAATCCGCGCCTGCGCTGCGATGACTGAATCTAGATTCATGAGCGCAGCGTAGCCGCATTCAGGGCCCGGGACGATACTGAAGAAAGCCACTCTCAGTCTGTCTGCTTCATGAGCTGAGGGATGAGCCGACGGCTCGACTTGCATGCACCGTTGTGGAATGCAAGAGAAGGACCATCCTGGCAAGCTGGGAGCTTGGTTCAGTCACTGCTGGACCAGCAGGCTCTCTAGAAGCATCGCTCTTGGGCGTGAGTGTCAACCACTCGGCAACCTTTGAAGGCCCGAAACGGTCTCCATTTCTCTAACCGAGCCACTTTGCCCATCGAATCGCCAGGTCCATGCGGAACCGCTGTACCTGTATACGCATTCTTGTAAGTTGGCCTCGTTCCCCTCTGGGGTTGATTCCGTGCATCGATCAATCGCCTTTATCCTTGGGTTTGCCATGACGCTGGAAGGCACCCAATGCTCTAAATCCACGCCTAATGTCGTGTCGCCGACTGAGAGTCGTTCTGAATTCGGTGTGGTCCACAGTGAGCCTCTTAGGCCACGTATGGTAACTGATAAAGCTTTGTTTGAACGTCTTTCAGCGAAAGTGACAGTGATAGACTTTGCCCATCGCGGGGAACCGAGCACCAAGCTAGACCTTCGCCGAAAACCCATTTTTTTGAAGAATTAGATGGCGTCCTGTTAGTTTTTGGCTAACGTAACCCGTTGACTTTTAGAGTATTACCACCAACAGAATCCGATCACTCTGCTCGGTAAGAACTGCTTTTTGAGGCGGAACTCTCGTCAGAACTCAACAGTTTCGTTAACCAGGCCATCGAAATCACTTATCAATTCCCGGAGCTTGTTTCTGAAGTTGATCGCGATCTCGATATCCACGGCCTGAAGAAGAAGGCCATACGCGATGCGGATAGCCGCTACTTCGAGCAACTTTGCCCCAGC
>CALLLI010000040.1 GCA_938082635.1 uncultured Verrucomicrobiales bacterium | reverse complement strand
TAAGAAGTTCAAACAATTGACAGGCGAGTTGATAGATCTCAGCATCGAGCTGTCGAAAGGGAAGATGGCCCGACTACGAAATCAGTCTGCCGATTCATGAGAACTTCCCACTCACGAGTAAAGGCACTTGGAACTTGAACTGGAACTGGAACTGGAACTTGATCGAGCTGATTGAAGGCCCCCACAAAGAAACGCTCGAGTTCAAGCTGAATGGCAAAACGAAGCTGTGTCAGGATCAACCAACAAAGAGCTTGAAATGGCAGTTTACGCTCCCTCGTGAATTACTTCGGATCCACCCGATGAGTGGAAATGAAATCGGAATCGCTTAGCAAACTCTGCAAATTCTCTAGCAAACACTCGCTATAGAAAGTATAGCCTTTTTCAGTCCATGGTAATTATAATGTGAGTTGTGAATTTAGTTAGTGTTGCATTGTCAGTTTCACATTTCTAACATCGTCTTCGGGGCGATTCAAGCCATTCTACGCTTAAGTCAACGACATTGACTTGCGAATCCTCCTTTGTCCGCACATTCGAAATGACCGACCATTGTGTCATCGGAAAGAGTTCTTTCCGTTGGTGGTTGGCGGAATCAGTGGGATTCATGAGTGGCTCCAGATAGTATAACACGCTAACGACGCCAAGCTAAACAAACATCCAGAGGATGAGAGCAAGCACGAAGCCGACGACCGAGATCGCCGTAGAAATGATCGTCCAAGTACGCAGCGTCTGCGCCTCGGTCATCCGGAAATAACGCGAGATCATCCAGAACCCAGAGTCATTGACGTGAGAGAACCCAGTCGCGCCTGCAGCGATGACGATGGTCACAAGTGCGAGCTGGGGCTGACTGAGGCCATCAATGAATCCTACCATCAGCCCAGCCGCAGTGAGCATCGCCACGGTGGCTGATCCTTGGGCGATTCGAACGAGCGTCGCGAAGATCCAGGCCAGCACCAGAATAGGAATGCCCGAATTCCCAAAGAGTTCCGCCAGAGCAGTGGTAATGCCAGTCTCTTTTAATACTCCCTTAAAAACGCCGCCAGCTCCCGTAATGAGAATGATAATCCCGGCAGGACCTAATGCTTTCGTAGAGATTTCTAACAACGTCTCACGATCAATCCCCCGTCGAGTTCCCAGAAAGTAGAGAGCCATGAGCGTGGACAAAAGCAACGCAATGACAGGATGACTGAGAAAGTAGAAGAACTGAGTCGCCGGGGAAGCCGCCGCCATCGCTGCAGCGAGAGCGGCATTACGAGCAGCATTCGACAAGCCTTCTGGCAAACTCGAAGCCGTCAATTGCTCGAGAATCGTTCCTGTAAGAATGAGGCCGATCGGCACGGCGATCAGCAGCAAGATGAATCGGAAATCTGGCAGCCCACCTGAAATGGCCTCCGGCTCTGCTTCCAACACAGGCAACGGAATCTCGAATTTGTTAGCGAAACGTGAACATAACCAAGGCCCACAGATGATTGCTGTCGGAAGACCGACAATAATGCCAAAGAGAATGACCCACCCAAGATTGACACCAAGAATGAATCCCACGGCGACAGGCCCAGGCGTCGGAGGCACAAAGGCATGGGTCACAGCCATACCAGCAACTAACGGAAGACCAAAGTAGAGAAGCGGCTTTTTAGAATCGCGAGCAAGCGCGTAGAGCAACGGCGCGAGCATGACCAAGGCCACATCGAGAAAGACCGGAATGGAGATGACAAAGCCGGTCAAAAGCATCGCCCACGACGCCCGTTCAACACCGAAGTGTCTGACCAAGGAAGTGGCCAAAGACTGGGTCCCCCCAGAGTGTTCCAAGATAGCTCCGAAGATGGCTCCAATTCCAATGATCGTCGCAATGAACCCCAGAGCTCCACCCATGCTATTGACACTCGTCGATGCTACCTGCGTGAGCGGCACGGCGTCGGGATTGACGAACTTCGACACTGCAGCGACGACGGCAGAGACAACAATCAACGCCAGGAACGCCTGCAGTTTAAAACGCAAGATGAGCACCAGCAAAAGCGCGATGCCAAAGATGAGTAAGGCAATGAGGGGGCCAACAGGCAAAGATGATGCAGCAGCAATGATCATTCCCTGTTCAAACGGGTAAGCTGTTAAGAGTCAACCCAATTGCGGTCTACTCAGGTCGGGTCGGATTTCCCCAGTGCCCAGTGGGATCCTCACCACTGATCACGACACCTTTGGCGTTCCACCCCTGCTCGGCCCGCACATCGGGTGTGCAGTAACGAAGCGTCAGAGCACAGCGACGTCGTTCAGAGTCGTTCGCCTCTGAACCATGGAGTAGGAGATCTGAGTGGATGGAGATCTCACCCGCCTTCAGCTCGTCGCAGACTTCTCGCCCGAACTGTTGAGGATTATCTACCGTCTGCGTGAGCACACTGTGCTCCTCGGGTGAACTCGGACGATATGTTAGATGCCCTTTCCAGTGGGAGCCTTCGATGAACCGCATGCAGGCATTCTCGACGTTGGCATCATCGATCGCCAACCACACCGTCACCGTCTTCGAAGGGGAAAGCGGCCAGAAACTCGCGTCCTGGTGCCAGGCAACCGCTTTGCCATCGTGAGGCATCTTACAAAAGAAGTGGGAGCCCCAGCCGATCACATTCTCGCCTAACAAGTCCTTCACACACGCCAATATTCGCGGTTCCGTCAGGACATCATAGACAGGGCCATAGCGTAAGTGAGCCGAGCTGATGGAATAGCTATCGCCGCCCTCCGCCTTCACTTGCTCTAGCAAATCATCAAAATAATGACGAATCTTCGAGATCTCGGGTGAGGTGAAAACCGGGATCTCCTTGATGTAGCCGTTTCTATTAAAATCCTCGATCTGCGCTGGCGAAAGCCTCGTCAAGTTATCTGGCAACGAAGGATAAAACTGGAGATCCCGCTCAATCAACTCCAGCTCCTCTTCTTTCGGTACGATCTTGAAAGTGGCCATGGCGCGAACGGTGTATGGTAACCATCCCAATCGTCAAATACTTCCCTCATTGCATGAGGAATGGTCACTCATCTGAGAATTCGAGCTGCCGAATTATCACAAGGATTCTGTGGAAATGCACAGAGATACTCCTGGGCAGAACGGTTAAATGTTCTCCATAGTCGACCCAGAAATAGTATCTATGAAAACCTCTCGTCTCTTCTTATTTACCAGCCTGTTCACTGCCAGCGCGATTGCGGACGTGTCGCTCACGAAGCCCATCGCCAACTCCGGTCTCGTCTTTGAATAGAAAGACGGCTTCGTCGCTGTCGAAGCCGAACATTTTTTCAAGCAAGACCTGGCCGATGTCCGGGCTTGGTATCTTACAACGTCTGATAAAGAAGCCGGCCTAAAGCCAGATGCCGACGGAAACCACGTCGCCGGAGCTGGGCGTGGCGCCTATTTGGAATCGTTGCCAGACACACGCAAGAATCACGGAGAGAAGCTCATCCGAGGCGAGAACTTCTTCCCCGAAGCCGGGAAAGCTGACGTTCTCAGCTACAAGGTGCATTTCAATACTCCCGGCAAGTACTATGTGTGGGCACGCACGCACTCTACCAGGGCTTACGCACGAAAACATTGAGGGATCATGGCGAGTAGTGCAAATCGGAAGGCAGGATCAAGCGCGGCTAGCTTGCGCTTGGGTCTCATCGATTTCTTTGCCGGATGGTCGCGCAGAACTTTCGCCGCCAACTCTCTCATGATGCTCAGATTGTGAGCTGCTGATCTGTCGCGCACCTGACAATCATCTTCGCCGAAGGTCACGTCGAGCGTGTAGTGGCAAGTGTTCTCTACCGACCAGTGCTCGCGGATTCGTTCTGCGTGCT
>CALLLI010000039.1 GCA_938082635.1 uncultured Verrucomicrobiales bacterium | reverse complement strand
TAGGGCGCCTACCCAACGCGAGCGCCATTTCGTAACGGTAGGCGCGGAACATCCAAGATTCTGGTGGATATTCTGCGTTCCTGCGGCTGCCTCCAAGATGATAGCTGCTCTCAATGCAAGGCATTGAGCTGATTGGTGGCTCCTAAGGACTCGTTCCAATTGAGAACGATTTGAGTCTGTGAGAGTGAGAAATCCAGAGTTTTTTTTACGGGTGCTGCGCGACCGCTGAAAGCTAATGCTAGATTCCTGACGTACAACCCTTACTTTGATATAATTCCCACAATCTCACGCTCTGGAAATACAAACGGACTTACGCCGATCTGTACTAGCATTCACCGCCTCAGATCATTTCGGTGTCGGCTCAACGGATCCTGGAGTGATCATTCCGTTAGGCCTCAATGAGGCAGGCGATGAAGTGCTCTTGAGCTCTGCCACTGCCGACGTGGCAACCGGCTATCAAGAAACCGAGGACTACGGTGGGGTGGGGCGGACCGAGACGTGACGTTCGGGCGACACACACTGAGCACAGGCGATATCGTCTTCACCACGCTTGAAACACCGACTATCATGGCAGCGAATAGTGGCCCTCGCATCGGCGCAGTGATCATCAGTGAGCTGCATTACACCCCTGACTCAGGAGAGGAATATGCCGAAATCCATATCACAAGCACAACTTGAAAGAACCTCTACGATCTCGAGTATCCAAACAACACCTGGCGTTTTGACAATGGCATTTCCTACACCTTTCCACGGGGGACCTACCTTGAGGCCGGCGAGCACTTGCTCCTCGCACCCTTCGATCCTGCGGCTGCTCCCGCAATGCTGGCCAACTTTCTAACACATTACGGTGTCCCGCCCGGCGTGCCTGTCTCCGGCCCTTACAGTGGCTCCTTAAGCAATGGTGGTGAAAGAGTCAGTCTAAGTCGCCCAGGCAAACCAGAATCTTACACCACACCCTCTACCAATCTGACACCCGATGGCGAATGGGTAATCTTCCGTTGGTTCTTTGCATCAGGTTCCATGAAGTCTCTGGACGGCCCCTATCTCTTCGAGGTGCCGCCCGGCGCCGATGCCGAATTGGACGTGACCGATTGGGGCATCGCAGGAGAGGTCTTTGATGTGTATGACAATGGTATCAAGATCGGGACGACGTCAGCACTCACATCTTCCGCAGAAGTCATCGCATCGCCGGACCTAGCCTTCACAAATCCTAGCTGGAGTTCTGGCACCTTTCCTATCTCGGCAGGTAGCCATTCCATCGAAATTGAGGTGGTTCAGACGCCGCCAGGCTGGCAGAGTGGTGGAGGCTTTCTGCGAGTTTGGTTGCGACTACCCGTACCCTACATCGTCTAAGAGACGGTGAAGTATGATGACGAAGCGCCTTGGCCAACGGATCCCGATGGCAACGGGCCCTCGCTGGGACGTGTCAGTGCCAGCGTAATCGGCGATGAGCCGACGAACTGAGAGAGTGTCGCCAGCGGCAGTGCCGGGGGCGGCCCCAGCCTCGACGCTTACGAAACCTGGCTACTCTCCCGCTACGATGCCGTCGATCTGGCCGATTCAAACCAACGTGCGACCCCGTAGGGAGCTAGCGTGGACCGTGACCTAGATGGTATTCCCTTACTCATGGAGTTCTACATGGGGCTAGCCCCCGATCTCTTCGACGACGAGATCGAGCCCGGAGAGACCACTTCAACACTAACATTTCGCTTATCGAAGGATGCCAATAACGTCACTCTGACACTCCTCTACTCCGATGAGGACATGGCCTCGTGGAAAGCAATCGGCCATTCAATTCGGGTGCTTGAAGATCAAAGCAGTTGGGAGCGCATCGGAGCGGATATAGATTTGGGCTTCGGCATTCAGGACCGGCTCTTCTTTCAGCTACAGGTCGATCGTTAAGAATCACCGCCAAGGGGCCACCTTACTCCAGCGATGGATGCGCCGCATTGATCATACGCTTCCCCGTTTCGCGATCAAAGCCGTCAGGGGTCAGCCGTTCCCCTCCGGGAAATGCATCGCCAGTTTCTTGCTGCCAGGCTCTTAGGGCCACCCGCATTTCTGACAGGACATTCGCGTGCGAAGAGTCACCTGCCAAATTAGTGACACAGTGAGGATCATTCACCACATCGTAGAGAAACTCCTCTGCTCGTGGTGTAGCGAAGCTTTGCGTTTCAATGTACTCACTCAGCTTTCCCTCAGCTCGGAGGCGTTTCATCAATTTGAACGTCGCGCTCGTCACCGCATCGGCTGGCGGCGTGCCGGGCGTGTTTGGTAGCCAGTTGCGCACGTAGCAGAAGCGGTTTGAGTGCGCCCCGCGCTCGAAAGCGCGGTAGTCGTGCCAGTTGTGTTCAGCAAAGGCGTAGGTCCGTATCGTCTCCTGTGAGTCTTGCAAGATAGGCATTAGACTATGCCCTTGGAACGAGGCACCGACGCTCACTCCTGCTAGATTTAAAATCGTGGGAGCTAAGTCCAAAGTACTGATGACACTTTCACTTACACCACCCGCCTTCACTTTGGCAGGCCAGCGGACAATGAACGGCGTCCGCACACCCGGCACATGCACCATCGTCTTGCAGTATGGGAAAGGGCGACCATTGTCGCTGATAACGATAACTACCGTGTTACCCGCGATCTCTTGCCTGTCGAGTTCTGCTAAAGTTAGCCCGATGTGTTCATCAAATCGACTCACCTCATCATAGTAGAGCGCTAGATCGGCACGGACCTCCGGTGTATCCGGAAAGAACGGTGGGACGGTGACATCCTCTGGCCTATGAGGCGGATCGACTGCGCCTGGAGCGTAGCCTCGATGCGGGTCCGTGTGGGCCGCCCAGAGAAAGAATGGCTGATCCTTGGGCCGGTCCGCAATCGCCTTGACCCATGCCTTGCCCATTCCTTTGGCAGTCGCTCCGCTCACAAGATCCACCTGCGACTTCGCATCTTCACCAAGATGCCATTTCCCGACGGCAGCGGTCCAGTAACCGGACTCTTGCAAGAGCGAGGTCACCATGACTTGCTCCTTTGGCAACGGTAGATGCAACTCCCCTGCTCCGGTGGCATGCGGGTAACGCCCAGTGAGCATGGAACAGCGGCTAGGGCTGCAGGACGAACAAGTTAGGTAGGCGCGATCAAAGCGCATTCCAGCCTTAGCCAGAGCATCGATGTTTGGCGTGCGGATGTTAGGATTCCCATAGGCCCCACAATCATTCCAGCCCATGTCGTCAGCGACGAACACAATCACATTGGGAGGGCCTTCGGCAGCCCAAGCGGATATTTCACCTAAACAAAGCAAAAAAACGAGAACTCTCAGAGGTACCATTGAGAGACTCTGAATAGACAGTGCGCTCTTGGCAAGCTCCGATTCTATTTGCTCGCAGTTCACTGATACACTAGCACAAACAATGAAACTATGATGCTTACTTTCACTCACTGTCCTGCTGAAAGTGGCCTCAAATCACGCTGCGGCCTTTACTAACACCATCACATCCAGGTGGAGCAGCTCTTCACCCATAGATCTGTTTCTCAAGCTTGAGTGGGACATTTCTACCACAGCAGGAGAAGCCATCTTACTCGGAGAGTTCCTCGAAACGAGAGGATTACTCGCGACCACATTCGCGGCTGGGAACTCTCACTACTAGTTCCCTGTCGATCATGGCACAGCCGATCCTCCTGACTACGGCGACCATTTCAAACACCACCGATTACTCCCCTTCTCAGAGAGTTCTACGACAGCGAGGTCTTCTGCATTATTCGGGAAGCGGGGCGTTTCCTGAAGCACGTATCGCAGTGGCGGAGCATCCCCAGCCTGGGTAATGGCTAGTGACAAGCCGATGCCTAACTGACTGTTCCAATTCTGAAGGGCCCACTTGTGCTTGTAGAAGTAAGCGCGCCTCATTTGAATGGTGAGACGTCGGGTACCATTCGGTTTCGTTGATAAACGCGCCTGTCGTCCTAAGACCTTAGGGCGCCGTGCATAACCATTACCAAAGTGAGCGCGTTTAGCGAAGGGACTTACTGTAGCAGGTCCATCCTCTGGTCCGGCACTGACAAAAAGTACGCCTGCGTAACCTAACTTTTGACTCTTGCCGTAAGAACGCGCGTCGAGCATGAGGTCCGCTTGCAGACCCGGCGCACCATTCTTCGAAACGAGATCAAAGTTCTTTAGGTCGACATGGACAAAGAGATCCTCCTCTGAAGCCTCGACAGTGAGCAGCGCCTCAGGATCTCCGACAGATAGCGGATCCGCCTCCTTCTCCGCATTTAGCTTCACCGCAGTACCGCCGACCATTTGCAATGGAACAGGCTTCTTCAACGGAAACTGACGAATGGCATCGAGCTGTCTTTCGTATCTCCCAAGACTTCCGTTGTCGCCTAGCTGAACGACCAAAGTCTCACGCACGGTGCGCGTGGCAAGCCCTGGCAGTGTCACCGCCCAATAAATTTCTCCTGGTAAGTCCCCTGAAAAGCGAACGGTGTCCGAGGTCTTCTCTTTGCCAAAGGTGATGGTGTAGGGAACCTTGTCAGGCGCTCCCGTATAGCGATGGATCCGTGCCTCGACCGGCACGGTGGTTCCATTGTCAGCATGAGCATAGTCTACCCACTCCAGCCCAACACTCGCAAGTGACGCTTCCACCGGGATCCAAGAAACACGCCGATCATCGATCACCAAGACAGTAAAGGGCAACTTGCCTCGATACGAAGCGCCAGGATCACTCGGACGGTCCAAGCGGAATGACAGTGTTTTGTCCGTCGGCTGGAAACGCACGCCATCGCATTGATTTGAAAGACTGGGCACTAGCAGTCCACCTAACTTAACTTTTCCGAGCGACTCCATCTTAACCGTGAGTTCCTGACCATCGGTCTCTGTGGACACGTTGTAGCGATTGACTGGGGGCGCCGATACGAGCCCTTGAAAGAGTGCCGTTCCCACCGCTTGTTGCCGTCGCGGCGCGATCTCTGGTTTGCGGTCCTGCCCCTGAATCCATTCTACCGAATCACGAAGAAAGGCATTCCAAATCGTCTGAGGCTCGGCGGCCTCAGCAAAGAGGACACTGCGTGGGAAGACATTGGGATTTGGGTCATGATAGGGCACCCCACGTCGCGCAGCCCAAGAAGCAATGGCCACCGATTCTCCGCTCGTTTCCAAGCGAAGATCTAGTGCCCCCTCTCCACTGAAGGCAAACGCTCTAGGACCAAGAACGAGGAGTTCTGAGCCACCATCCACGGCCATTGAATGAAGTTGATCATAGCCGCGCAGGATCGTCGTGATATCTAAACCGGCAGAAAGATCACCGAGTCCCGCGCAAACCACTAACAGGTCGGGCTCATTGAGTAGCCCTAGCGTCGACACATACTGAATCAATTGGAAGATGCCAGGATCCGCCACATCCGTCGGTCGGCACTCATAGGTGATCTTGGCCCGCTTCTCCTCTAAATGAGAGAATTCATAGAGATTATGTACACCTCCAACGTAGAAGAAAGCCTCCTCCAAATGGCGCAGGTATGTTCTTACGAGGCTTTGAGGGACGGATTCATCATCGTCCAGCCAAAGAGGATCCCCAACAAAGGCGATGTGGACCTGCTTCTGCTCACTGAGCTTCTTATAAAGCTTCGGCAATTGCTGCCGAAAGTACGTGGCCTCTTCCGGGGGTAAGGTAGGAGCGGCTGACAACGATCCTGCGAAGCTCGTGAGGAAGCATGCGGTGGCGACAATGAGACGAGATAGCATCCGAGAAACAATAGTTTGCCCCGAGTATGGCGGGTGTCCACCCGGGACACAAACGGATCTGGCGTACATTTTAACTTTAGCTATACTGCCACGCGCCAAGATTTGTGAAAAAGAGGGGTGATATTATTCAGCTACCTTGCCTTACCATTAGAGGCAAAGATGATTCGCCTAGAACTCACTGACCAATCGATACTATGCCGACTTCAAAGCCTTTTGCGATGCAATCGACAAATGCCTCGATGATCTGTCCGCTCCTCTCAAAGCGGAACTCACCAGCTTGATGAGCCTCAACTTCCAGTTCTTCCCGAATCACAAATCATGACGCGCGGCAGTATA
>CALLLI010000038.1 GCA_938082635.1 uncultured Verrucomicrobiales bacterium | reverse complement strand
AGCAACTCGAGCGAGGGCTAGGCAAGCCGATCCCTGAAAGCGCCAATCCGTCTACGGTTTACGATGGGGCGCCACTGATCCGGGTGCTCGGTACCGAGACGCACATCAATGGAAGGCAACCGCTCGAGCTGAGCGTAATCGCATTGGGCACCGGCGACACGCTGCCGGTATTGAAGGTGCGACCGTTAGGCCGCGGGGCGTGGCAGGACGTTCCATTGGACCACAAGGCGCGCCGCGTTTACTCGGCGGTGATCCCCCCTCAGGCTGACGACTTCGAGTACTATCTCGAATCGGGCGACACCAAGTTCCCGGTGACGGCTGGCTCGGTTTCACCGATCTACCAGACCGTCGTAGTGACAGACGAAGCCGGTTAGCGATCGCCCACTTTTCCTGCCATCATGAGCGTGAGCAGCTTTCAGATTCGCCAATGCGAACCATCGATTTACTAACACCGCACCATTTAATGAACATCCGCACTTCCATTTGCACATTTCTCCTCTTTATCCTGGCCCTCTCGGCGGTCACTGCGGCACCGAAGGTCGTGATCATTCACGGCGAGGATGAGTATGGTTCAACCCGCTCCATGCCAGCACTCGCGAAGGAGTTGGAAACGCGTTTGGGCTATGAAACCACCGTGCTCACTTCTCCGGAAAGCACGAGAGATTTGCCTAATCTCGAGTCGCTAGAGCAAGCGGAACTGCTGATTCTCTTTCTTCGATTTCGCGAGGCCACGGAGGCACAAATGGCCCAACTTCAAGCCTACTTTGATGCGGGCAAGCCAGCCATTGCGTTCCGCACGACGAGCCATGCGTTTTGGGAAGAGAAAGGATGGTTCCCTCCGATCTTTGGTGGCCACTACAAAGGGCACGGCGGCAATCTGGACGGCACCACGGTGGTGGTTCCGGGTTCTGCACTCAAGCACCCGATCGTAGCGGGCGTGGCGCCTCGATTCGAGGTGGCGTTCGGCGGCACCTACAACGCTCAACCACTCGCTGACTTTGCCCAGCCGATCCTCTTTGGAAAGACACGCGACCTGCCAGCCGAGCCCGTGGCGTGGATCGCAAGCCCTCACAAAGACCAGAGACTCTTCTACACGTCGCTGGGTGCCGAGGAGAACTTCGAGAGCATCCATTTCCAGAAACTCATTTCGAATGCCTGTGAGTGGTGTCTTGGTAAGGGTGATGTCGAGTTGCCCTCCAAGATGGCGCCGTCTCACGCACCTCCCGAACGTAAGAGCACTCCGGATGCCAGCATCCTCTTTTCTGGAGAGAACCTAACCAAGTGGCGTCACTGGGATCCTAGCACGTCTCCCAAAGCCATCGGAATTGACGAACGTGCCGATACGACTTCCGGCGGGCCAGTTTACGATGAGGCCCGATGGGCGCTCGATGGCAAAACGATGGTCGCTCGGCCTGGATATGGCGATATTCTCACGCGGGAATCGTTCCCCGATTCCGTGTACGAATTGGATTTCCTCATTCCCAACGAACCGGAACATCTCGAGGGGCAGTTTCGAGGCAACAGCGGTGTCTACATCGACGGAAAGTGGGAAATCCAGATCATCGATTCTTACGGGCACGATCATTTAGACGACAAGCTCACCTGTGGAGCCATCTACGGCGTGGCCGCGCCATCCGTGAATGCCTGTGGGAAGCCCGGCAACTGGCAGAACCTTCAAGTCGCGGTCAAACACATCGACGACGATTCCGCCGATCTCTCGGTTTGGCTGAATGGCAAGCAAATCCATGATCGTGTTAGGGTCGATGGCCGTACGCTTTACGGTTTTGAGGTAGAAGAAGATCATGATGACGAGGATGAAGAAGAGGGTGACGAGGAAGCAGGGCCGCCACCCGTCCCGCTATTCGTCTCTTCGGAAGAACAGGGCAATCAGTGCGCGATGGACAAGGATTTCACGGCCATTGTACGATTCCGAACCGAGGCCCATGGGCCGCTCTTCGGCAAGGTGAGCCCCGGGGGAGAGCACCGCGAGAACGACAAAGTGTTGTACGTCGACGACGAGCGATTGCACTATGACATCGGCTATGTCGGTGTCATCGCAGCGGACATCGAAGTGACTGACGACGAGTGGCACTCGGTGGCGTTGCGGCAGAAAGACGAAGCGGTCGAGATGTTTCTCGATGGCGAGAAGATTCTTGAGGAGGAATTCACCTCTCCTGACAACGCTGTTAGCGTCATGCGGGTAGCTGCCGGAGCGAACAACTTTCCTGATGGGAGCGCACGGCGCTGGGATGGATTCATCGAAAGCTTCCAATTCTTTGATCAAGCCCTGAGCGATCAAGACATTGAACTGACGGGCGGGAGTGAGCCGATCGAGCGCGTGAAGCCGGTGCTCTCGTGGAAAGGTGATCCGGAGGAGCAGGCGCAGCTGTCAGACGATGAGTCCGCGACCGTGAATCTCGGTGAAGAGTACAGTGTTGCCGTGCGGTTTCGCACTTTCGAAGACGGGCCGCTCTTTGCCAAAGCACCGGAAGTGGGTGAATGGGAGGAGAATGGCAAAGTTCTATATGTCGACGGAGACGAACTTGTCTATGAGATCGGCGAGCTGGGTGCTCTACGTGTGAGCGGAATGAAGATCAACGATGGCAATTGGCACATTGCAGTCGTGACGCATAGAGAAGGCACCACGCGCATCTATGTCGATGGAAAGAAGGCAGCGGAGCGCGCCGACTTCACCCGCCCCGATGCTGAGGACCATGTGTTTAAGGTAGGAACGTGTACGGGGGATTTCCCTCCAGGCCCGAAAGAATTCGCAGGGCACATCGCAGAAGTTCATGGCTTCAATCGCGAGCTTTCCCGGCGAGAAGCTTACTGGATCAGTGAGGGCGACATCGATGAAGATGCGGTGGTCTATCATCATGGGGACGAGGGCGTGGAGGACGAGGAACTCGTTCGGCCAGACGTAGAACGTGAAGAGATCGAGGAGGAAGAGAACGAAGAGTCTGAAGATGAGGACGAGAACAACGGAGGTTTCGAAGATGAGGACGAGAACAACGACGAGTCCGAAGATGGGGAGCAGGAAGGCGAAGAGAAGGAGGTCGCCGTTGGTGGCCCGCTGCGCCTTCAAGCCGACAGCAGTCAAGTGCGCTTTGCAAACATCACGGTGCGGCCCCTGCCGGAAGTCGACCACGCTAGCATTATCACGGCTTGGGACGATGCCGCTTTCAAGCGTGGTCAAAAAATCTATGCGGGCATTTGTTTCGCCTGTCATGGCAACCTGCAGCAGAAAGGTTCCCTCCCAACATCGCGACCGTTCTGGGAGGAGCCGTTCAAGAACGGAAAAGACCCGCACAGCCTCTACCTCACACTCAAGAATGGTTACGAGCAAATGCCGCCGCAACCCTGGCTTACGCCCTCCGCTGCTTATGATGTCATTCACTACATCCGTGAGGAATTTGTGAAGACGAATAACGCCTCTGAATACGCGGAAATCACCGATGACTATCTTGCGAGTCTTCCCAAAGGCATGGGCACGGAAGGCAAGCTCACCCAAGAACAGATCGACTACGCCCGTGGGCCCAAGTATCTCCGCATGAACTTCGGCCCGATGCTCGACTGGACGTTCCAGGTCGCGCCGGAAAACATTGCTTACAAGGGCATCGCCATTCGGTTAGACGACGGCCCGGGCGGCGTGAGCAAGGGCTGCCACTGGATGGTCTATGATCACGATACCATGCGCGTGGCCGCCGCTTGGTCAGGAAATCGGTTCGTTGATTGGAAAGGGATTGCCTTCGACCAGTCTCACAACACGCACACGAGCATCGTGGGCGACAAGACCTTGGTGAATCCGGTAGGGCCAGGCTGGGCGCATCCGGAGACCGGTTCGTGGGCAGATCCGCGGTTCCTGGGCCGCGATGGAAAACCCTACGGCCCGTTGCCGCGCGGTTGGGTGCAATTCAAGGGCCAGTACATCCATGGCAACAATGTCGTTCTCAGTTACACGGTCGGCGATGCGGAGGTGTTAGAGATGCCGAGCCTCGTGCAGGGCGGCGCTCATCCGGTCTTCGCCCGCACCTTGAATATTGGCAAGTCCAGCCATGACCTGCGGTTGCGGGTATCACCGGCGGAGATCACGGCGCAGGTTCTGGGTGGCGCCGCAAAGGTCGGAGTGGTCGATGGCTATCAGGTGATGACCGTGCTGGCCAAGGACACGCCACTCAAGTTGAATGTGCTTTCCACCAAGGCACCGCCGGAGAGTCTCACGATAGCGGCATTGTTGGCGGCGGAACCAGAAGATCTCGGCCGGTATACAACAGGAGGCCCTGCGCACTGGACGGAGGCCGTCGTCACTCAAGGCAAGCGGGGCAATGACAGTGACCCCTTCGCCGTCGATGAAATCACTTACCCTGCTGAGAATCCCTACCACAGTTGGATGCGCATTGGTGGGTTCGATTTCCTGCCAGGTGGGAAACGGGCGGCAGTCGCCACCTGGTTAGGGGACGTGTGGCTGGTCGATGGAATCGATGGCGCGTTTGGCCAGCACAAGTGGAAGCGCATCTGCACGGGCTTATTTCAACCGTTAGGCGTCAAGGTGGTCGACGGGACGATCTACGTGGCGTGCCGGGATCAAATCGCCAGGCTTCACGACCTCAACGGTGATGAACAGATCGACTACGTGGAGTGCTTCAACAACGACCACCAAGTCACCGAGCATTTCCATGAATTCGCCATGGGCTTACAGACGGACCAGGAGGGCAATTTCTACTACGCCAAGTCCGCTCGGCACGCCTTGAAGGCACTCGTGCCGCATCACGGCACCCTGTTGCGCGTGAGCAAGGACGGCTCCAAGACGGACATCTTGGCGACTGGCTTCCGCGCCGCCAATGGTGTCTGTCTCAATCCCGATGGCACTTACATTGTCACGGATCAGGAAGGCCACTGGAATCCCAAGAACCGGATCAACTACGTCAAGGAAGGCGGCTTCTACGGCAACATGTATGGCTATCACGACGTCACTGACGCTAGCGATGACGCCATGGAGCAGCCGTTATGCTGGATCACGAATGCGTTTGATCGAAGCCCCGGCGAATTGCTTTGGGTTCCGGAGGACGCCCAGTGGGGCGCCCTGAACGGCAAGCTTCTCAACCTGAGCTACGGCCGCGGCCGAGTCTTTGTGGTGCCGCACGAGAAGTTGCCCGACGGCCAAGCTCAGGGCGGCATGGTGAGCCTGGGACTTGATTTTCCAACCGGGATCATGCGTGGCCGCTTTCACCCTGACAATGGTCAACTCTACACCACCGGCATGTTTGCCTGGGCCGGGAGCAAGCACCAGGACGGCGGGTTCTATCGCGTTAGGGCCCCCGGGGCCGCTCCTAATTTACCCATAGAGTTGAAGGCGCGCCCGAATGGCATTGAGTTAGGGTTCACGAATCCATTGGACGAAGAATCGGCGAGCACCCCTGACAATTACCAGATCAAGATCTGGGGACTTAAGCGGACGAAGGATTATGGATCCCAGCACTATGACGAACGATCGTTGGAAGTCGCTGAAGCCACCGTCTCCCAGGATGGAAAGACCGTCTTTCTCACCATCCCCGAAATCACGCCGACTTGGTGCATGGAGATTAAGATCAGCGTCAACGACGCGAATGGCAACAAGGTGGAACGCGTCATTCACAACACCATCCATCAGTTAGGCGGACTGGTTAAGAAGCAAGCTTCCGCCACTCCGGGGGCTGAAGAATTACCGGACACCAAGCGGGCGACCGTCGATCACTCCAAACTTCGCTCCCACGCCATGGGGCTGATGGAAAAGCAATGCCTGGAGTGCCACGATTCCTCGGTGAGCAAGGGCGATCTCGATATCGAAACCGCACTAGGCGAGAATCCGCTCGTTAAGAGCCGCCATCTTTGGGTCAACGTACTTGAGCGTATTCGCAATGGCGAGATGCCACCGGCGGACGAACCTCAGCCATCGGAAGGAGAACGCCAGGCGTTGGTGAATTGGATCAACCGCGAGGTCATTGAGTTCGACTACACAACTGTGAAG
>CALLLI010000037.1 GCA_938082635.1 uncultured Verrucomicrobiales bacterium | reverse complement strand
CCGCCAACTCTCTCATGATGCTCAGATTGTGAGCTGCTGATCTGTCGCGCACCTGACAATCATCTTCGCCGAAGGTCACGTCGAGCGTGTAGTGGCAAGTGTTCTCTACCGACCAGTGCTCGCGGATTCGTTCTGCGTGCTCTTCTGCCCCGCATCCTAAGCTGCTGAGGTAGTAGTGCGTCTCTCTTTTCAGTATCTCGCTCTTTCCTGTTCGGAGCGTGGTGCGCTCTACCTTGATCACGCTCTTCAGCCCCGGCCATTTCCAACTCTTGTCGAACCACTCTAGATCTCCTATCACTGTGCAGGTCCGCTGCTCGAAGCGTCCGTGCGAGAGTTCTACCGTTTCTGCTGTCTCATGAGTGTTGGCTACATCTTCCTTGCTCTCGATCTCAAAGCGCTTACTGACGGCTTCTAGCGTGTTCTTCTGGTTCCCTTTCAACGCCAGCACGTAGTCGCCACCGCCCACATGAATCTGCTCAGCGATGTGTGAGTGACAGCCCATCGCGTCGATGGTCACTACCGTGCCTTCCAGCATGAACGAGTCGAGCAAACGCGGCAAAGCGTCGAGTTCATTGCTCTTCTCAGCGCACACCTCATGCCCTGCGCTAATGCCGACGGTGCTCACCCACGCGCGTAGCACATGAACCATAGGTAGCCCGGCGGCAACACTATCACTGCCACGTAGGGCCTTGCCGTCGATGCATACTTGTTTACCAGCGATCTCTCCGCTCCACTCGCCAAGGATAGCGACCAGCGCCCCCGGCTGTAGGGCCATGAAGACGTTGCGGAACACGTCATGACTTGGCGCGCCGATGGCTAAAGGAAGGAAGGTCCGCAACCAATCGAGCTGGGAGCTCGCGAAAGCTTCCATGTCGGTGAAGGCGTCATTGTCAGAGAGAATAGAGCACAGGCCGACCATCACGACTTCGTCGATGCGGTGCAGCACCCGCCCCTTCATGCGTGGGTCGGGGAGCTGCGCGAAACGCTGTCGTAGCTTCTCGACGACGGCGCGCTGTTGGGGGCTCAGTTCTTTTAATGCTTTGGAAGTGGGATTGCTCATTTCCCACTTCAACTAGCCACTATAATTAAAAGTATAAGTTATATTTAAATGTTTCTTTCATGCGTAAGCCCTGCCTAGACGGCGAGCCTCAGCTAGACGTTCTGTGCCTCTGATTTCGACTTCGGAAATGAGGTGTCGGTGGCTGTGCAGATTGTGGCACTGGTTCAAGAGCCTGCCGAGCCAAAGCACGAAGCTGTTGGGCTTTGCCGGAAAGAACCCATACGGGGCATCCGTAAACTCAAGCATGTCGAATTGTCGAATAGAGGATGGGGCTTGTGCAAGCTTGACTTGGTGTAGCGTTGAGTCGCCGACAAATTCTATCATTTTTCCGGCAGGTGCCGGTTGACATGGCAGGGAATCTGCTAAAGGAGGCACCCTCAACCCAACGATGCTCTCACATTGGTTCACTAGGCGACCTCGCCACCCTCACTTGCTCTTCGTTTGCACAGCGAATCTTTGTCGTAGCCCGATGGCTGAGGCCATATGCAGAGTTGAGCTGGAGAGCCGTCCGTGGGAACTCTCTTCGGCCGGCTTCTTTTCAGATCATGCCATGCCGCCAGTTCCAGAGGTGCTCGCCCTGCTGAAATTGCGAGGTCTGAGCGGAGACGGCTGTACTAGCATGCAGCTGAACAAAGCTGTCGTAAAGAGTTCCACTAATATCTACGCAATGACGAAGATGCATTTGGCCACCTTGAAACGACAGTTTCCTAAACAAGCGGCGGAAGCGCGCTTGGTGACTGAGTTCTCGACACTATCAGAGTATCGCGATCAGGATGTGCCGGATCCGATTGGCGGGGATCAGGCAGCGTTTGAAGAAGTCTTTGCCATCTTGAATGACGCCATTCCGCAGATCATCGATGATCTAGACAGGGCTGACTGACTGACTGACTGGTTCATCAGGTCGTGCTTGCGTCGCCGTAGAGCCTAAGTAGGCTTGCCCTCCTTTATGAAGCTAAGTTCTAAAATTCTGATGGGCGTGACTGCGGTCGTAGTCGCGCTAACCGGGTGTACCAAGAAGAATACCTCAGAGGCTCCAGCTGGAAACGGTGCGGTGTTAAAATTCACGGCTATTCCAGATAAGGAGAAGGTCGGTCTCAGCGCGAAGTTTGCTCCAGTGGCCAAGTATCTCACGGAGAAACTGGGGGTGACCTGTGAGTATGTGCCTTCCACAGATTACTCGGCATCCGTCCAGATGTTTGAAGCTGGCGACGTCCACATTGCCTGGTTTGGCGGTCTCACGGGTGTGCAGGCCATGCATAATGTGAAGGGTGCCCGTGCCATTGCCCAAGGGGTGGAAGATCCTAACTTTCTTTCCTACTTCATAGCGCACAAGGATACGGGACTCACAGCATCAGAGACGTTTCCAATGGCGATGGCTGGCAAGACGTTTACGTTTGGTTCTAACAAGAGCACTTCTGGTCGTCTCATGCCAGAATATTTCATTCGGGAGAATACCGACAAGTCGCCTGAAGAGTTCTTCGGTCAGAAGCCGGGATTCTCTGGAGCGCATGATTTCACGATTGATTTGGTCGCTGCTGGGCAAGTCCAAGTGGGCGCTGTGAACTACAAGACCTACGATTCTTGGGCAGCTAAGCCAGGATCCGACACCGATGCTTGCCGTATCATTTGGAAGACGCCGACGTATGCGGATTACAATTTCACGGCACATCCTGAGCTGGAAACGCTCTTTGGTAAGGGCTTCATCGATAAGCTGCAAAGCGCTATCGTGGGCATGGACAGGGCCTTGACCAAGTCCGCCTTCAACCGCGAGAAACTGATTCCGGCAAAGAATGAAGACTTTCAGACGATCGTCGATGTCGCCACGGAACTTGGATTTCTCAGATGAGCACGGCCGCTCAGGCGGCTTTCCGACTGCGTGACGTCACCGTGCGTTTCGCGGACGTGGTAGCG
This sequence comes from uncultured Verrucomicrobiales bacterium, assembly GCA_938082635.1. Classification (GTDB taxonomy): domain Bacteria; phylum Verrucomicrobiota; class Verrucomicrobiia; order Verrucomicrobiales; family DEV007; genus JAACDM01. The sequence goes on along the minus strand of CALLLI010000037.1, from coordinate 16,714 downwards.
TTAGTGTCTATCTCGCTAACCATCGCTCCGGGTGAGCGTGTGGGCTTTGTCGGCCCTAGTGGCGCCGGTAAGACGACGCTCTTGCGTTTGCTCAATGCGAACCAGCAGGCTACGAGTGGGGAAGTGTTCCTGCTGGGCGAGGCGCTTGAACAACTGGACCAGAAGGGCTTGCGCGAGGTGCGGAGTGCGATTGGATTCGTGCCGCAGCACTATCATTTGGTGCCGAGTCTGCGGGTGCTGCAGAATGTCCTGCTAGGTCGATTGGGGCAGCAAGGTTTCTGGGCGAGTCTTCGCTCGGTCTTCTGCTCTCGAGAAACCGAGCAGGTCGCGGTGCATGCGTTGTTGGAGAGGGTGGGTATTTCTGAGAAGCTCTTTGCCAAGGTAGATACGCTATCGGGTGGTCAGCAACAGCGCGTGGCGATTGCTCGAGCACTCTATCAAGCTCCCAAAGCGCTCCTGGCGGATGAACCTGTGGCCAGCGTGGATCCGACGCGGGCAGAGGCGACGATGGCGTTGCTCACGACTTTGGCGGAAGAGCAGAACCTCACCCTTGGCGTGAGTTTGCACGATCAGCGACTGGCTCGTGCCTTCCTTCCTCGGCTGATTGGTGTGCGTGGAGGCAAGATCTTCAAAGATGCGCCTGCGACCGCGTGGACAGATTCCGACTTTGAAGAACTCTATCACTTAGAGAAACGCGACCTTGTCGAGTCATGAAGGGTGCCCAGTGTTGGTTAGGCCCACGCCGGTTTGCCTTGTTAGGCATTCTCCTGGTCGGGGTGCTGAGCGCGTGGCTGATTCAGTTAGACCCGGCGCTGCTCTTTGGGAAAGCTCAGTGGCATCAGTTGGGCGATTTCTTCAAAGCGGCGTTACGGCCGGCCATGACCTACGAAGATCAGAATCCCGCTACCGAGGGTGTCTTCCTCGGCGAAATCTGGGTCGCGCTCTACAAGACGCTTGTTTACACGGCGGCGGCGGTTGGGCTTTCGCTAGTGGGTGGACTGGTCTTCGGTTTGATAGGGTCCACGCGGGCGTGGTTGGCCTTGGCGTCACCGGCTAAGCCCTTGCGGATTGTCTCGCTTTCAGGGCTCTTTCTGGTGCGTCTGGTCATGACTGCTCTGCGATCTGTCCACGAGATCATCTGGGCCATCCTCTTCCTCCAGGCTCTAGGAAATGTGCCTCTTGCGGCGGTCATTGCCATTGCCATTCCCTACAGTGCGACCTTGGGGAAAGTCTTTTCAGAGCTAATCGATGAAGCGCCGCGTGCCACAGCCGAGGGATTGCGTGCCAATGGGGCGTCGGCTCTGCAGGTGTATGTCTTCGGGTTGCTACCTACGGTTTTGCCGGATCTCTTTGCCTACCTGCTTTATCGTTTCGAGTGCGGGTTGCGTTCGGCAGCTGTGTTAGGTTTCTTTGGGGCGCCGACGTTAGGTTATTACTTGTCGCTCTCTTGGGGGGAACGTCACTTTCATGAGGTCTGGGCCTACCTCTACGCCTTGTTAGCTCTCATCGTCGTCTTCGACCTTTGGAGTGGTGCAGTTCGTCAACGTCTCACCACGCGTCACGCCGCATGAGCAAGAGAGAGGACATCGCCCGTTTGCGTGCAGCACGTCCGCGAGATCGGTTCGTGCGGCTGTCCATGATCGCGTTCGCACTCTTGCTTATCGGCGTTTGGTTTACTGGTGAGTTTGCCATGACGTCGTTTGATTGGGATCGGCGTATGGCGAATTGTCAGCGTTTCTTTGGCAAAGTCCTTCCGTTTCCAGTGCAGCAGGCGGTGGATGCCAGCTTCTCAGAGAAGTTGAGCTTGGGTTCGAACTGGTTCTCCGAACAATGGCAGCTTCACGGGGCCGAGGCCTTTCGCTATACGTTAGGCTTGTCAGTGGTCGCGATCGTCCTGGCTGGTTTGGCGAGCTTCGCGAGCCTTCCTTTGGCAAGTCGCCAACTGGCCACAGCTTCTCCTTACTTGCCGCATCCGCCACGAGGGTCCCGATGGAGGGCGCTTGGATGGAGTGTCTGTCGCCGAGTGGTTCGGTTCCTCCTGATTCTAGCGCGCTCGATCCCGGAGTACATGATTGCGTTCTTCCTCGTGGTCGCTCTGGGCTTCAATGCGTGGCCTGCCGTGCTGGCGCTGGCGATTCACAATACGGGCATTCTTGGACGGTTGGGCTCTGAACTGATCGACAACCAAGCAACCTCAGGACCGGCCGAACAACGAAGTCTAGGGGCCACCCGACTGCAAATCTACGCCTTCAGCGCGGTGCCAAATGCCTTCTCGCGCTTTCTGCTCTTCTTTTTTTATCGGTGGGAAACGTGCGTGCGCGATGCCACGGTTCTTGGAATGTTAGGCATTCCGACGTTTGGTTATTACTTGTTGGAAGCTCGGGCTAAGGATCATCTCGATGAGATGCTATTCTTCGTGCTGCTGGGCAGCATCGCTGTGTTGCTAGGTGACTTGGTGTCAATCGTTCTCCGATGGCGTTTACGCGGCAATGCCTAACTAACCACCGATCGCGATCATCTTCCGATTCGGCGTGTAGTCGTTTCGGAAATCGTGTTCCTTGGGCTTGCGATCAACGACATGTTGGAAGAACGCGGCAATGTCGTTGTCCGTAACATCGGGGTGCCGAAGAACTTCCTTCATGTCGAACTCAAGGTAACTGCCCAGGCACGGGCGCAATTTGCCGTCGCACGTGAGGCGAAGTTTGTTGCAATTCTCACAGAAGTGCAAGTTCGTCATCGCTCCAATGAAGCCGATGAGTTGGCCGTCCATGCCGGGCACTTCATAATAACTCGCTGGGCCATTGGTCTTGTACTCGGGACGTGGGGTGAGTGATCCAAACTCGCTCTCGATGAGCTTCTTGGCGCTCCCCGTGGCGAGGAAACGTTCGTCCTTGAGCACGTCCGTGGTGCTGACGGGCATGAGCTCGATAAAGCGTAGGAGAAGGCCGCGTTCGTGAGCGAAACGGATCATGGCCACTAACTGATCCTCATTGCTGTCTCGCATGAGCACGGCGTTTAGCTTGATGCTTTCAAAGCCCGCAGCCTTTGCTGCATCCAGTCCTTGGAGGACGCGGTCAAAGTAATCTCGTCCTGTCGTTTGCCGATAGATCTCGGGGTCCAGGGTATCCAGAGAAACATTGGCTGTGCGCACGCCAGCATTGACGAGGTGCTGCGCCATCGTGATTCCCGTTTCTTCAGGCTCGGAGGCCAATAAGGTGCCATTGGTAGAAACGCCGATGTCTTCAATGCCATCGATGGTGTTCACGGCCCGAAAGAAATCGAGGACGTTGCGCCGAGTCAGCGGTTCGCCACCCGTGATGCGGACTTTGCGAATCCCGAGGCCCGTGCCGACACGGATCACGCGAAGGATCTCTTCGTAACTCAGAATATCTTCGCGCGGAAGCCACTCTTGCAACTCTTCTGGCATGCAATAGCGACAGCGCTCATTGCACCGATCAGTGATCGAAACTCGCAAATAGGCGATGCGGTGGCCGTAGGCGTCTTCCATTGATTAGCCAATCTGTCTTGGAGGTTGGAAATGACAAGTGACTTCCGGTGCCTTGCCTGTCTCTGAGCCTGCAGTAACATCTTGTATCATGAAACGCCCTACCTTCATCCTACTAGCGTTCCTCACGGCCTTCATAGCGAGCTGTGCCTCGTCGACCACCTTGCGAGAGCGGCGACTCTCCCAGAATAAGGAGATCTATGATGGTCTGTCTGAAAAAGACCGCGCGCTGGTCGCGGAGGGTAAGATCCGTGAGGGAATGCATAAACAAGGGGTTTTCCTTTCGTGGGGGCGTCCTAATGATATCCGTGAGGGTAACCGCAGCGGTGTACCGTACGAAACCTGGCTCTACACGGGGCAACGCGCGCATACCCAAACCTACCTCTCTTTAGGCTACGGGCATGGCTATGATCCATACTACTATGGCTACGGTGGACGCTACTACGGACGTTCGCATCTTGGGTTCGGACAGAGTGTGGTGACGACCTACCGACCTGTGAAAGTGGGGACCGTGGAGTTGCTCAATGACAAAGTGGTCTCCTGGGAAGCGAGGGCACGTTAGCTTGATTGTGGATACTAGAATTCCGTTAGAAGAGCCGACCGTTTTATCGGCCTCTCTTGAATCGCAGGCGCCTCCATTCACGCCGTGGTTCCATCTAGAGTGGTCTCCGGAAATGGAGCTCAATCTTACAGTAGGGTGTTGTGAAAATCCGGATAATCCTATTGCGAAATCTAACATAAACGCCTTCACACCCGAGTTGTGGCGACACGATGTGGGTGAACTGTTCATCAGACATTCGGCGAGTGAGGTCTACCTGGAAATCAATCTAGCTCCGTATGGAGCCTGGTGGGCGTGCCTGTTCTCGAGCTATCGCAACCCCATCACAGAGGCGACAGAAGCCCCGTTTACCCCAGTTGCGTTAGGCGCCGAAACCTCTAAAAACGGCTGGGAAACAAGCCTCAAAGTGCCGCAAGACTTCTTGCAAGAAGCCCTGGCTTTCGATGCTAGCAGCAAGGCAAATGTGTGCTTCATCCTTGGAGGGCCGAGCCAGCGGCACCACTTCTCCTACGCTGACCTACCGCACGATCCGCCGGACTATCATCATGTGGCTGATTTTGTGGCGATGAAATGGCCTAAATGGGTAACTGTTAGTTAGTTGCGGGGAGTTGACGAAATCCTGATAGGTGTTACGATTGTGGTGTGATTGAAAGGTCACCACAATCATGGCGCTTCGTACTGAACACCTCGATGTTGTTCTGCGGTCATTACGTGCCGTTTACCAGCCCATCGAGTTCGAGTCTGCTTCCCCGGCCTTTGCGTCGTGGCGCGCAGCAGGTGTGCTCATTGACCTTGCGGAAGAAGCTAGCCTTCCTCCTTCCGAGTCTGCCGCTTGTCTCGCCGTGTCTTGTGATCTTCTCGCCTTCGCAGAGAAATCCGTAGTTCTTGAGCCATCGTCAGTGCTCAGTGTAACGCTCTCGAGTGCGATTGAATTCTTGGGCATCTATCAGCTCGCGGACCAGGTTGAAGGCCAGCAGGCCGAACACACCATGGCTATTAATTTGGCTTTGCTAGAATTTGGTGTGATGGAAGATGCCGATGCGCGTTTCATGACAGGTGCACTCAGAGGGATCGTTGCACGGTCAGCTCCCGTTGTTGTGTGGGCGGCGGCTTCCTTGATCGTTAGGAGAGAGGCCTCGCTTAGAAAGTGGTTGGTCGCCTGCCAGTCTCACGAGCTTTCGACCAAGGAGACGAGCGAAAGTCCTTAGATCCTAGCGCCCCGATCCAATGAAGGAGACGTTCTCAAGAGCTTCGCGCGGGCGCAGGAGCGAAAAGTCACGCTCATTGAGAAGAAGTCGATTGAGAAGAAGTCGAAGTCCCGCTCAAGCCGTGGGAAAAGCTCTCACGACGAATCGTCGGCGAAGAAGCCTACACTCCTCCGGAGTCTGTGGAAACGAAAGGCCGGGTAGGAGCCGTCCGCTACTCCTAGAGCTAGGCGGGTTTCATTCTCGCCTATGATCCGCTGGTCCCTTGCTCTCCTTTTGATAGCCCTGGGTGGCGCCTTTGCTCAACAAGCGTCCACTGAGTCTCTGGCTTCGGGACAGGAGCCTTGGAAAGTCGATGACAAGACGATTGACACTGCCATCGCTGCCATCGCCGGGGAGGACGTGACCTTGCGCCTAGCCGATGGCTCGACGACGAAAGTGTCCTCCAAGAATCTCTCGGAGCCATACCAGCAGCGGGTCGCGGCATGGAAGAAAGCCAATGCGGCTCCCGAAGGCTTTGGAAAGCCGGACGAAGTCATTCAGCTTCAAACGCTGCAAGGTCAGATGCGTTATGACTTGGATGAGATCGTGGTTGCTCCTGGAGCGAAGGTTCAACTCATCTTCCAAAACTTGGATGACATGCATCACAACCTCATCGTCTGTACTCCGGATAGCGATGCCGGAATGGACGTGGCCAAGGCTGCTTGGCAGCTCGGCACTGACGGTTTCAACAAGCAATGGATCCCGGATCATCCGAAATTGCTCTTTGCTAGTAGAATGGTGAACCCTCATTCGACCTCGCACGAATACTTCACCGCACCCGAGAAAGCAGGCGAGTATCCTTACGTCTGCTCCCTGCCTGGTCATGCCGGAGTGATGAACGGTCGCCTCCGCGTGCAAATCAAGGCCACGGATCTGGATGAACTGACCTACACGCTTTATCGCGGAGAGTTTGATCGACTACCCGACTTTGAGAAACTCACCCCAGAGGCTACTGACCACGTTCCTAGTGGCGCGATCGATATCAGTGTGACCAAATGGCGGAACAAGTTCGCTCTGGTGTTCGATGGCCAACTGAACGTGCCGAAATCAGGGGACTACAAATTCACCATGTCCTCGGATGATGGCTCACGGCTTGAGATTGATGGCCAAGTCGTCATCGATCACGACGGCATTCATGGTGGCACTGCCAAGAAAGGCAAAGCCACTCTAACAGAAGGCAGTCATCCTATTCGTGTCAGCTACTTCGAGCGGAGCGGTGAGGAGTCACTCTACCTAGGATGGACTGGGCCCGGGTTCAAAGAGGTCGCATTGTCTGTTGGTGCGAAGAAGAAATCGAAGCGTCAGGCTCCAAGTATCCCCCTAGTCCCACAGAATGGCGAAGCCAAGATCTACCGCAATTTCATCGAGGGTGCAGGCAATCGAGCGATTGGCGTGGGCTACGATGGTGGGCTCAACTTGGCTTTCGATGCGGATCAGATGCGAGTCGCGCTCGTCTGGATCGGCGGTTTCATGGACGCCGGCCGTCACTGGAATGGACGCGGTCAAGGGTATCAGCCCCCTTTGGGTTATGGTGCTATTGCTGGTCCCGAAGGCCAGCCGTTTGCGAAGTTAAGCTCGCTGTTAGACGCATGGCCTGAAGCCCAGCTTCGTTCAGAGGGCTACCGCTTCAAGGGCTACATGCTCACAGGTGAGCAGCGCCTGCCAGTCTTCAATTACCACTTTGGCGAAATCAAAATCGAAGATGCCAGCACGCCAAGTGGTCAGGCGGCCGACAACACGGCAAGTTTATCTCGAAAGCTTACTTTCACGGGCTTGAGCGAGGACACCCTTTACTTCCGTGCCGCCGCTGGTAAAGACATCAAACCACTGGCGAATGGAGGCTTTCGAATCGCTGACACCGCCACAATGAAGCTTCGCTCCTCGGATGGAGCCAGCCCCGTGCTTCGTGAGGTCGATGGCCAATGGGAGCTACTCATGCCAATCACTTTCACCGATGGCCAGGCGACCATCGATCAACAACTGTCCTACACGCTCTCCACCCAGTAGTCTCATTCCTCATGAAACGTTCTTTCTTGTTTCTCTTCACCGCACTCAGCGGTTTCGCCTTGGCAGAATTTCCCAAGGAATCCGACTACTATCCAATCACGCCGTTGCCTGTTCCCGATGGCGTGGTGCTGGAGGTCAGTGGCATCGAAGTCCTCCCGGATAAGAAGCTAGCCGTGGCCTCGCGCCGTGGTGATATCTACACCCTGACGGGTGCCTATAATGCCGATCCTAGCAAGGTGCAATACCAGATCTTTGCCGAAGGCATGCACGAGTCTCTTGGCCTATCTTACAAGGATGGTTGGCTTTACGCCACGCAGCGTCCCGAAGTTTCGCGGTTGCGTGACTCGGATGGCGACGGGCGTGCCGATGTCTTTGAAACGGTCAATGATGGCTGGGGGATCTGTGGAGACTATCATGAATACGCCTTCGGTTCGCGTCACGATAAAGATGGAAACATCTGGGTGGTTCTTTGCCTAACGGGTTCTGGTGGCACACGCGCAGATTACCGCGGCTGGTGTGTGCGCGTGACTCCAGACGGCAAGATGATCCCGACTGCCAGTGGCATTCGCTCTCCTGGAGGCATTGGCGAGAATCACCTCGGAGATATGTTCTACTGCGATAACCAAGGGCCATGGAATGGATCAAGCTCTATCAAACATCTTAAGGTGGGATCGTTCCAGGGTAATCCTACTGGCAACGTGCACTATCAACTCACGGACGCCATCGGCCCACGCCCTGAAGATCCTAAGAGCGGCAGCCGCATCGTCGAAGAAGGCGACCGTATCCCTGAATACGTGCCTCCCGCCTGTATATTGCCTCACGGCAGCATGGGCAACTCCCCGGCGGGCATTGCTTGCGATCAGACGGACGGCAAGTTCGGCCTGTTTAAGAATCAGCTCTTCGTGGCCGAGCAAACGGCTTCCCAGGTACAGCGGGTTTCACTGGAACAAGTCAACGGCGTTTACCAAGGCGCCTGTTTCCCCTTCCTCTCCGGTTTTAAGTCTGGCAATGTGGCGATTCGTTTCGGCGAGAATGGCACCCTCTTCAACGGAGGCACCGATCGCGGTTGGGGTTCACGTGGTGGCTCTAACTTTGCTCTGGAGCGCGTCAATTGGACCGGCGAAGTGCCGTTCGAGATGCTTCATGTCAGCGCAAAGCCCGAGGGCTTCGTGATTACGTTCACGCAGCCTGCCGACGTCGCTACCTTGAAGGACCTCGGAAGCTACGAAGCCGAAGCCTACACCTACATTTACCAATCCAAATATGGCAGCCCTGTCGTCGATAAGCTGACTCCGAAGGTCATGAAAGCTGAGCCCATAGCCGATGGTCTCTCTGTGAGGATCACACTTGATAAGCTCACTCAAGGGCATGTGCATGAATTGCGTCTCCCAGGTATCAAATCAGCCCAGGGACTTCCCGTCTTACATCCGGTCGCGTATTACACGCTCAACGAAATCCCTAGCGAATGAAAGTAGGTATTGGGTAGGTCAGGGCCTTGTTGCCCGTTCCATCCTCAGCACCGGACATGCTTGTTTCCTTGTTGCCGACGTTAGCTGTTTCCAGGTTTTGGCTGTTGGGGCCTTATTTTTAACGTTAGATGGTCAGCTAGGGTTGCTGTGGGGTGTAAACCAATCTTAGCCTAGCAAAAAGAGCTACGGCGGTATCGATTTGTGTGCGGCAAGTCACGGTTTCCGTGCCGTCGAGATGATCCGTGCGGTCTTCTAAGACCGTCCACTGTTCCGGTGCCTCACTCCACACGCCTTCACCGGTTAACATGGAGGCTGTTTCAAGATGGCAGGAGAGTTCGCCGACGGTGTAGAGCGTATTTGTGGCTTGGGAACCGCCCTTTGGACGGCGGTAGCTAAATTCTAACATCGCTTCGCTTTCGATCTCTTTCAACTCGCCACCAGGGATGACGCTGGAATTGCCATCAGAAGGGTTGGTCCGGGCGAGGAATTCGAAGAGGTTGCTGGTTTCATCCGCATCGACATTTCCAGTGGGCTCTGTGAGTTCGGGCTCGCTTGGGGGAACGTCAGGGAACTTATCTGCCTTCCACTCAACGTAGGGTTCGTAGCCTTGACCGATAGGATCGCTTCCAAGGCGATCAGCTCTCACCGTGTTACTGATTCTGAATTCGTCAATCCAGCCGACAAATCCGCCTAGGATTAGTTCCCAGTCTGCATCTCGACCGTAGTTTGGTGGTGCTGGAGCCTCAGCGATGAGGCGACCGTTGATGTAGGTCTTCGTGTTGCCGCCGGGCTCGAAGATGATGCGGAAGCTATTCCACATGGTGGAGAAACCGTCGTGAATGAACTTATACGTCTGGTCGTGACTGCCCACTTCCACGCCACTCACGTCGAAGCTGGGGCCGTAGGGCTCGGACCATTTGCTCGTGAACACACGGAACTTGGTATCGTAGCCTTGCTCAAAGTATACATACTGCTCTCCAGGGGCGTTGGTTTCTGCTGGATTCTGGACGACGATTCCGTCGATCAGTTGCATCCACTCGATCGTCAGCTGAGCGGATTCAGAGGACATGACGAGATCATCGGAGATGTTCACCGTGAGCTGTTCCGTTGCGCTCGGGAAATAGGCGGCAGCACCACTGCGCTCCCACATCCATGCTGGAGCCTCTGCGCTAAACTGGACGCCAGCGGTGGGGGTCAGATCGTGTTCATGAGGACTTGCGTCTTCCCAGGAGTTGTTAAAATGATAGAGTGCGATGGTATGTTCATCCGATTCGAACGGATTTCCAATGGGAGTGCTGTTCTGGCCAGGAAGGTCATCCGGAAGGACGCCACCAGTTGGGTCTTGGGCGAAGGGAACTGTGGCAAAGATCCGAAAGCCGTTGTCCGTGCTTTCGTGATCATGTGCTGCGGTGTTCACATTTATATTCCACTGATCCCAGTCGCCATTGGCTCAGTCACCTCCGCGAATATCGCGATTGAGGGGGGTGGCAGTGCTATTCTGACCCTCCGTCCATTCCACGACATTCCCACCCATGTGCATGACGCCAAAGTAAGATTGGGTGCCTGCACCGCCACTATCCACATTGCAATACGGTGTCAGACTCGCCAGATAATCCTGTCCCCAGTTGGCTATATGTGCCACAGGATTGGTGATTTCCCAAGTGACAGGGGCAATGATCGCTTGAGTGGGGGGCGTGTCGACTTGCTGAGGAAAGCGCCAATAGAAAGGTGTGAGAGAAGGGCCTCCCTCAGCCTCAGTCTGTGGGGTATAGTAGGCTACTTTGTGCCATTCATCGGGCGAGGGCAGGAAGACTTGCGCCTCTGCGGATCTGCTGGGGGATTCCTCAGTCATGTTGTAGACGCCGGATTCGGTGCCGATGGAGCGTTGGCCATTGGCCATCCAGTTGATGAATCGGGCGGCGTCTTCCCACGTCAGGTAGTTGGCTGGCAGCCCCTCTCGCCCTGGCTTGGCAGAGTCAACATAGGGATTGGAAGTGATGCCATTGCCCGCTCGTCCGATGTGCCCATTGGTGACATTCAGCTCGCCCGTCGTTGAGTAGAGATTCTTGGGGTCCCCGAGGCGAGCGGTCTTATTCAGGAACTCCACATACTGGGTCACGGAGACTTCGTGTTTAGCTACTGCATAGGCGTAGTCGACGGTGCCTAGTTCTTGCACGACATCGATTAAGCCATTGGCTACTGTGGACATGCGGGGGGTGTTGAGCTCATTCACCGTTTCCCACTCAAAGAGGACGTCGCCGCAAGAAATGGATATAGTTAGGAGAGCTGAAGAGGTGAAACAGGTTAGTCTATAAAGAGTTGTGATCGGTTTGCATATTGTAGTTTAGGAATTGGTTAGATCTTCAGCCTTCTTCACAGATCACCTTGAAGCAGCGTATCATACGCTGTACTAACGCACTGTGCCAAAGTTTGTAACGATGGAGTCTCAAAAGCAAGAATCGCTGCGAAATGCTTCCTTTATGGATAATGATAGTAAAAAGTCGGATGGGGTCTCCTATTACTTAGGATTCTTGTCAAACAGGATTAGGATTGTCCACGAATGCTGCGGCATGTCTTGGTCTTGTCGAAAGGCTTTGCAAGCCGCTGCGATACACGCCGAGGCTCAAGCTTCTCGAGGATTGCTGAGAAAACAAACTGACAGTCTGATCCATCAAGTGTTCATGATAGTTTGTCTATCATTCGTCTTGGAATTGCAAATCGCACGCTCTCGGAGAAGTGGCCGACTTGCTCTCTTGCTACGGGTTCACGAGTGCCACTCGAAAGCGTAAGTAGCCGTTCCTACCATTAGTAAGAAAGATCTGCTTTCGCTCCACTTCAGGTGTGTCGGTTGGGAGTGTCACGATGAGAAACTGGTCTACGGCCTTCGCCTCCCAGAGTTGAAGATCCGATGAGCTTTCAATGATGAGCGTCGTTCCAACACGCTGAGGGTAACTGATAGACACCTCGTCTGCCGTGGTCTCGGCTTCAATGATCCCTGCGTCTTTCTGGTGAGGCGAGGTGCCAAAGGTATACTCGAGGCCATTGGCAAAGCCATCATCATCGGGATCAGCCTGGAAACCACTCACTTCTGGCCGACCAAGTTCGTCGGCGGAGAATTGGCTAACTAGCCAATCGGCATACGTGAGCATACTGCTCGGCTCGATCATTCCTGGAGTGCCGCCTGAGGTGCCACTGGCTCGCCATGCTGTGGCTTTGTCGAGTAGAGCTTCTCCTGACAGATCCGCTAGGCTGAGCGAGAAACCCTCTCCATCAGCGGAGATTGGCCAAGGAGAGGCGTCGTCATAACGGAACCGATGGATCAGCCGCCCGTTGGCACCTTCTAACAGGAGCGTTTCTCCGCCATTCGCGAGCATGCCAGCATACTCACCAATGAAATTCAATCCTTCGCCATAACGTTGTTCGAAGGCGGCTTGATTTGCCACGAGCAGACTGATAGCACCGGGCTCGAGCACGTCTAGACCAAAGTCGAATCGAATACCTTCCGAGAATCGGAGCGACCGGAGATCAAGCGGACGCTGTCCTATGTTGGTGATCTCAATGAACTCAAAGGCGTCTTGGTCTGTGAAACCTAAAGCGATCTCTGCTTCGGTTGGTGTCGCCGGATGATACATGATTTCTGTGATGGCGAGCGTCTGAGGCGTCGGCGCCTCGTTGGAGCTCGTGCTAGTCACAGTGATGGAGCCGATGCCTGTTGGATTGAAGAGCGAGCCCTTCGTGCCTTGGTAATCCCGCGCTTGGAGGGTGATCGCGTTCTCCCCGATTGAGAGAGGGAGGGTGACCTCCCAGGTCTCATCATCGAGCCAACGAGGTTCGAATCGAATGCCTGTTTCAACGTGTTCTAAGGTACGGATTCGGACGCCACCCATTCCTGTGAGTGTCACTTCAGGCTCAGCGACGGAGAAGTCCTCTCCATCGTTGCTCGTGATACTAAACAGTGTGGTTGACGCTGCCTGGCTCTTTACACTACTAGCCCGACTGCGGACATAGCTGACGTGGCTGTTGTAGTTCGTTCCCGCTACCTTACCATAGCGAGAGAACCACTCCTCCGCATACCGCTCGTTGAACACCGTGTCGATCAAGTCTAGCAGATGCCCGCGATAGAGTCGACTGATCCCAGGCTCTTCCAAGACGCGCCAGAGGTTCTTGTTGCTGCCGCGTGGATCGATGATCTTTGAGCTCGCCGCCAGGCTGAAGGTGAAATCCCAATCCCATGGCATGGCGATGATCTTCTCATCCGTAGGTCTCACGTAGAAATTAAAATTGTGAGGGTTCTCAATGGGATACACATCGGCAATACCACAGAGCGTTTGTATGGCAAGCACACGCGCCCATTGATCGGTGTCGATGACCGCTTCTAGCCGCGCGCGAAAGCCCTCATCACTTGGTGAGCCAAAGGCCTGACAAAGATCAATGATTCTGGAGTAATCGTCGCGTTTGCGGGAACTAATCAGACGCAGCACATGCCTATACTGCTCACGTTCTTCGCCCAGGTCCTCGAGATCAAACTGTACGATCCAACCAATCGGCATCGGATTCTTCACCCCGCCAGCGCCGGCCGTTTGAAAGTCGCGAATGCCCTCCATCTTGAAGACGGGCCGTGTATCGCCATCCTCGTAAGCACCTTTCACATAGTTCTCTCCAAATCGCGCCATCTCTAGGCGTGCCAGTCCGGTATGATCACTGCGGTAACCTCGCAGCTCTAACAAATCGTTGTAACTCGCGGGAACGCCGACCGCTTGGTTAGCCATGTGTTTCACCAATGCCTCCTGAACGTTGCGGCGCCGCACCAGAATGCTCGATTGGGTGCCACGGAACGTTTGGTTCGCTGGGAAACTGATATTCAGGCCTGCTTGGCCGGCGCCCCCTCGACTAAACATGCTACCTCGCAGACGCAGCCCACAGTTGTAAAAGATGTCCACTTCGTTTGAGATCACCGTGGTGGGACGACGCTCATTGCTTAGGATACGATTAGGCGTATGCAAGTCTTGCGCATTCTCAGGTGACAAGGCGAGGCGTAGTGACTGGCGAAGCTCGGTACTCGCTTGGCTATCGACTCTCACAAACGCGCCGCTATCTGGACCGCGTGCCGGGTAAACGCTCGTGCCTCCATCTCCGTCCGTTCCTTCGACGTAGAACTGAATCACCGCGTCATTAGACTGACCTGGAATCTCGCCGACATAGCGTCCATCAGACACGACCATTGCTTGAGCCAGCCAGTCTTCTCTGTCCACGCGATAGAAGAGCATCATGGTGCTGACCCCGGAGGGATCCTCCGCACGGACCGATACGGTGATATCCTCAGAATCTTGTGGCACCGGAGGATCATGGAGAAGCGCCAAGTAGGTAGGACCTGGATTCGCCTCCCAAGCCGTGTTTTGTCTTCCCGGAGTGCCATGTTTTTCTGGCATGATGAGCAAGTGTTTTTTAGCGAATTTGTTATAATACGCTTCACTACGAAACTGGGAACTGCCCCCTAACCACTTGGCCTCGAAATTCACTTCATAGGTTTGCCCTATTTCGACTTCATCCGTTAGCGTGCCTTCACAGAGATTGTTAAGATAGTTCATCGAACTCTCCGCAACTATCTTTAGAACAGAGCCTTTGTCAGGATCATTGATCGCTTCCGATTGACCGTGAGTGCCGAGCAGGCGCCAATTGCCGGACGTGATAGGTGCAAAGAGGCTTCCAAACGTACGATTACGCACCAGATTCTTTGCCGCGCCATCCGGGTCCTCGATCACACTGACGTTGTCGATCAGGCATCGACCTGGCTGGAGAAAGCCCAGGCGAAGTTCGTGAAAGGAACGAACATTAGCTGTGTAGACAGGCCGCTGGGCGACGGCACGGTAGCTGTAGGTGTGCCACTCAGATTGCAGGCTTTCATCGCTGGCGGCCCACGCTTCCGGCAGACTGTTGTCCATGTCTGGATGCTTCAGCTCCATGCTTGATCCACCTCCGTCGGCGTCTGCAGGCCACGGTGCGTCATCATAGTAGCGGAACGAATCGGCAGGATTGCCCAGCGGATCCTGCAACTCGATTACTTCGCCACTATTCGAAAGTGTTCCATCAAAGTTGCCGATGATTGCAATGTTAGTATGCTTCGCATTAAGAGCTTGTTTGTCATTTGCCACCACCAGGTAGCCACCTGGAGCAAGCACCGTGCCCTCGTCGATGGTATAGGAAAGGCCACCCCTTAGACGCCAGCCACTCATGTCGACCAACGAGTCACTGCGATTGATCAGCTCGACCCATTCTTCCTCAACCTCTTCATACTCAGAACCGAGGTCCTCATCAGCGTAGTTAGGCCGGTGATGATACATGACTTCATTGATGACGATCCGATCATCAAAACTCACCGCATTGGCAGCGCCTGGCGTGCCTTCGGTTGGGTGAAAGAATGGCCCACTTGAAAAGTCGATCCGTGCTTGTGGAGATGTCTTCAGATCAATGGCATCAAGAAGCGTCTGCGCATTCAGATCGATGAGAAAGAGCCGCTCGACCACCAAGGCATCGAATGGCGTGGGGATGGTCACATAACTTCCAGGAGACAGACTACCCTCCAACGGCATCTGGGAGGCGTCATCGGTCTGGATCACCAAGGAGCTCAAATCAAGAACGGCATCCCCAGCGTGAAAGAGTTCAGTCCACAAGGACTCAGCATCGCGTCCCGGAACCTCGCTAAAGGTGACGGAAGGTTCAGACAAGACATCGTTAGGCATTCCAGGAGTACCGCCCAGTGACGCTGAACTATCCCAGTTGTTAGCCGACTCGCTATTCGTCATCGGATCGCGCTTGGACAAACTCGCTCCCGAGCCATCCGCACCGACAGGCCAAGGTTCCCTGTCATTATAGTCAACCCGATCCATGATGCGACCATTGTGGTTGCGCAAAATCAGCCGCTCGCCCGCGTCCGAGAGAGACCCAGACAACGGACCCAAAGCGTCAGGAACACCAAGAGCCGCGGGATCAACCGCTAGGACAAGGTGACTCCGCCCCTCAATCAGGCTTCCTTTCGGAAAGACGAAATCCCCGTCCCCTTCCAACGCCCAGCCTGACAAATCCACATCAACCGAGTTCTGATTGTAAAGCTCGATGAACTCCGCTGAGCTCCCGTCACCCGTTGTGTGATAGTGGATCTCATTGAAGACGACCACGGAATCGATCTGAGCGTGGAGGAGAGTGCTCAGTAGAAAGAGAGGTAAGATTACCCAACGGTGCATCCAGACATCCTATAGAGAGACGAGGGATTGACCAGCGTGATTGCCAAGCGCTGGCCCACTTACTCTCAAGAGGAGCCCACGATTAAGGTTCTTTGCCTCCTCCGTTCGTTCCTGTAGATCCATTCTCCTTTCTAGGCTTAGACGGCCACTTCGCCCGAAACCCTAGGAAAACCGCACCAAGCCCAACTCGATGCCCTTTCCGTCACGCCTACGCTGAAGAGAATCCAAATTCCTAGTTGAGCCTGCCCTGAAGCTGGTCTAAATCCCAAGAGTCATCTTAAGCCGGGGTGGCGAAATTGGTAGACGCGCTTGATTTAGGATCAAGTGGGGCAACCCGTGCAGGTTCGATTCCTGTCCCCGGTACTCTCAACGAGTTACGACGATTTTAAGTGAACCTGATTCTGGGTAGTGTCCGGTTTCTGAGAGCGGCCTTATTTGCTGGACGTCGAAACCCTCAGTCTTTTCTATCTCCTAGGAGTCTGTCGTACTTTACAAATCTAAGGAAGATGTTAGTAATAGGGCATGAGCGCCCTCTTCGTTGATGTCGACCGTGAAACACCAATGCTCCTGCCACCCGATCTTCGTGACTGGGTGCCAGAAGACGATCTCGTTCACTTCATCCTCGAAGCCGTCCAGCGGCTCCCGCTCGAAGACTTCCAAGTCAATCATCGCGGTTCTGGCAACCG